>JARBTT010000272.1 GCA_029240055.1 Anaerosinus sp. | reverse complement strand
AGGAAGTCCTTGGAATTCTGCCAAATCCTTTATCCCAACACTTTCCTTGGAAGGAAGATCAATTAAATAAACCAGACAATGTAAAGCATATTCAACTCCAACACTATAATGCATATAAACTCACCTACTTTTGATTAAGGATTATTAAATTGTATCTTAGGAGTATTTAGGGTTCTAGTCAAATAAAAGAAATCTCTCCTTTGGTAAATTTTATTCATTTGACAAAAATAACTATCGCATATATTATAGACAATGTTAATCGTCGATTAATTTAGTCCTTAATTACAAACCTACTTAAGGAGGTTATTATATTGGAACAACGAGTTGATTATTACAATGTTGCACCTGAAGCACTTAAAATAATGATGGAAATGGAGAAGTATACGAAAACAACAGGTATAGACCGTAAACTTCGTGAACTAATAAAAATTCGGGCTTCTCAAATAAATGGCTGTGCATATTGTATTAACATGCATACAGCTGATGCTAGAAAAATGGGAGAAACGGAACAACGTTTATATTGTATTAGTGCTTGGAGAGAGTGCGCTTTTTATGCAGATGCAGAAAAAGTAGCTCTTGAGTTAACAGAATATGTAACTTTAATCCCGACAAAACGTGTGCCAGATGATCTTTATCAACGAGTTCGTGAACATTATGACGAGAGACAATATGTTGACCTTGTACTAATAATTAATCAAATCAACAGTTGGAATAGAATTTCTATTGCAATGGGGAATACAGCAACTGAAAAATAATTACTCTCAGCGAACATCTAATGGTGTTCGTCTAAGATTATAGAAAAAAGGCATCCAAAGAACTAGCTTGGATGCTTTTCGGTTTTTATGCTTAGATAGAGCATAAAGTTTACCTCTTGATTGGTCTACCCTATGTCATTTCGGATATGTAAAGTATGTTTTTGGCACGATGATTATGAACAAGCAGAAGATATATTTTTTAACGTTTAGATGGCACTCAGAGATGGGTGCCATTTTGTAATTGAAATGCTTAAAAAATCCTTTTTATTTTACAGTAAGTAAAGTAAATCACTAAAACTACTGGTCGATTATTTAGAAGTAGTCATCATTTCTTAATACATAGTTGACCCATACTGCGCAATAAATATCTTTGGTGATTTTGCAAAGGAATGTACTGAAACAAACACTTCTGGGTGTTGGTGTAATGTCTGATAATAGTTATGAATTACTGCTGAATATTTATGAATAAATATACAATATTGATGTTTGCGAATTAAGGTACTAACGACGCAGTTTAGTTAAAGAAAAAATCATTGAAAAATAAAACAATTAGGATTACAATTCAAGTATTCAATAAAACACTTGAATAGGTTAGGTGTGAATTATAATGCTAAATGAACGAAATTTAAAGGATTTATTGTATCAAGAATTCGCAAGAATAGGTAAAAGTCTGTCTAGTCCAAAACGATTGGAGATTCTCGATATTTTATCACAAGGTCCTAAGTCAGTAGAAGCTTTATCAAAAGCAACTACAATGTCTGTGGCGAATGTTTCCCAACACTTACAAACGCTTGCAAATTCTAGATTAGTAAAGTTTCAGAAGAATGGGAATTACGTTATTTATGATCTTGCAGATTCAGCTATTTCGGATTTTTTTACTAGCTTGCGTGCATTATCAGAAAAACAGTTTGTACAGGTTCAACAAATTAAACAAGAGTTCTTAAATGCCAATCTCGGCATGGATGGAGTTTCACTATCTGAACTTAAAGAACGAATGGAAAAAGGTGAAGTTATTTTGTTGGATGTTAGACCTACAGAAGAGTATGAAGAAGCTCATATTCCCGGTGCTGTTTCTATGCCAATTGGAGAATTAAGGGAAAAACTTTCTACTTTGCCAACCAATTGTGATGTGGTTGCTTATTGCCGAGGTTGTTACTGTTTAATGTCTGTGGAAGCTGTTGAACTTTTACGGTCAAGGGGTGTTAATGCTTATCGGTTAGAGGATGGTGTACTTGAATGGCAGAAATTAGAAAATAAATAAAGAATTGAGGTTTTTATCAATGTCTAGTCAAGCCCATCAACTGAACCAAGTTTATGTAGATTCCCAAGAAAAACAAAAAGCTCTATACAAACGTACATTAATAATTGTTAGTATTTCACAAATTTTGGGTGGTGCAGGGTTAGCTGCGGGAGTGACTGTGGGTGCTCTTCTTGCACAGCAAATGCTCGGTACAGATGCTTTTGCTGGACTTCCTTCGGCTTTACTAACTTTTGGGTCGGCAGGTGCTGCTTTATTGGTTGGGAGACTTTCGCAGGCGTATGGACGACGTACAGGTCTGACAGTTGGTTTTATACTCGGAGGACTTGGAGCAATAGGTGTCATACTTGCAGCTATATTAAATAGTGTTTTCCTGTTACTCCTCTCCCTGCTTGTTTATGGTGCAGGATCAGCAACAAATTTACAAGCTCGTTATGCGGGTACGGACTTAGCAAATAAAAAACAGCGTGCAACTGCTATTAGTATTGCAATGGTTTTTACGACATTTGGTGCAGTAGCAGGACCAAATTTAGTAAATGTGATGGGGGATTTCGCCCTTTCGATTGGTGTTCCATCGCTTGCTGGGCCATTCATTTTAGGAGCAGCAGCCTATATCTTAGC
>JARBTT010000070.1 GCA_029240055.1 Anaerosinus sp. | reverse complement strand
ACTACCATGCTGGTGAGCCATGGGACGGAAACAAGAGGCGGTTATGTCCGCAGCCAGATCGTGTTGTCCGGTTCGCCAATCGACAGCCCGGTGGTCGAGACACCTGATTATTTTTGCGCAATGTCAAAGGCAGCCTATACTAAGTTTGGTGCTTTGGTTACGCAGGGTACAATTATTTTTGATCCAGGGTATATCGAACCTGATCCCGGTTTTTTGGCTCAACATACCGCTCTCCCGGCGAGAGAGATTGCGGTCAACGAACTGGGGCGGGACATCTTTGCCAATATTATCTTTCTGGGAATGCTGGGGCAGCAATTAAAAACGGCAATCAGTAAAGAAAGTTTATTGAAAGCTCTGGAGGCGCGGGTTCCAAAATTTGTCGAGGAGAATCAGAAGGCTTTTGAGTTTGGTTATAAGTTTGCTTGATTAGCTGTGAACAGATTGCTGTTATAGCCACGAAGAGATTCATTGGTTCAAATCAAATGGCTATAGGCTGTAGTTTCGATTCCTAGTGTTTTACTAGCAAAAAACGCTTCTAAACTATATAGAAGCGTTTTTTGTTAAAAAAGGCGAGTTTATTGATTAAATGCTGCCGGGGTCAGTTTTAAATGTAATTATTTATTTTATGTTGGCAGGAATATCACTCTTGATATGGAAATAAAAGGTAATGGACAAGCTGGCCAAGAAGAGGGGTGTTACAATGGATAATCAAGCACAGCCACTATTAGTTCCATTTAAGTGTGACAAGTGCGGTAAGGTATTGGCTTGGGCATTGCCCGAAGCTACAGTTTGCTGCAAACAATGCGGTAAATGGGTTAATAATTCTGCTGAAAAAAACAGAGAGAATGCGATTACAGCGTAACATCGCAGAGCAAAATAACGGCAAATCAAAACTGAAAAACCAGGAGACTGCAAATTTGTGTGTTTCCATTTGACAAAATCTCAATAGTTATGTATAATATCACTTGTGACGTTAGCGTCAAGTGATTTTTATTGGGGCGTAGCCAAGCTGGTAAGGCACGGGACTCTGACTCCCGCATTCGTAGGTTCAAGTCCTGCCGCCCTAGCCATAATTGACTCACTAGCTCAACTGGCAGAGCAACTGACTCTTAATCAGTAGGTTGTTGGTTCGATTCCAACGTGGGTCACCAGAAGAAAGTCAAGAGTATCAAGGGTTTATAACCCCTGATACTCTTTTTATTTTTGCCATTTATGGTTAACTTGTGTCCAAAGAAGGTCAAAAGAATATTTGTTTATTTTTAAACTTCATAATACATAGTAAAACACATATACGCATTGTTATTTCTTCAATCTTTTTCTAAGTTCTTTTAATGCTGCTCTTTTCTCTTGAGGTGTGAAATCAAAATATGTCCCAGACACAACCACCGTCCCTCTGTCTGTGACTACATGTGAGAGATGGGATTTGTGGTTTTTACCTGGTGTTGGCAAAGGCGAAGGCGGTAATTTAATCAGGGGCAAGGCTGCTTGGTATCAACAGAATGGGGGACAGTTTTGATTTATTTGGCGTTGGCCATAGGGCTATTGCTTTGCGGGGTTGCTTTGTTTAGAGAAATACGGGGGCCGACACCCGGTGATTTGGTTGCAAAAATAATGACCGCGCCTAAACAGGTAGCGGTCATTGTCGTTGTAGTGCTTGTGTTGTGTATTGCTGGGTACCGGGCCTACCAGCATAACGCAGACAGGGAGGCCCGACTACAGCAGGCTGAGGTGCTTTCGGAGGAGCAGGCCAGGAATATAGGTTGAAGTTGTAATTCCTATTTTCGGTAAGGGTCACCATCTACGTTCGGTATGTACGAGACGAAGAATACTAAGTGTAGCACAGATAGAAAATATACTATTACCTTCAAAAAAGTAAAATTTGCAAGCTTGTAGTCGCTAGCCGCCTGCCGGGTTCGTCCTGGTAGGCGGCTGTTCATATTTATGGGCAAAAAAATACCGCATATATAGATAAACTGTTCTATTGATAAGATTGCTTTCAAAAGTAAAGGCATAAAACGGCTAAAACTGACAGACAATTAATTCTGCCAGTTATCCTTTTATATCAAACTATTTTTAAAAGTTAACAGTAGATGAAAGACCATAAGCGCCTTACGCCGCGAACCCTGTCTAACATTCATTCATTGTCGTCACCTTGTTTATCTAACGGCTTAAAAGCCGGATGCATTAAGGTGCTTGTCAAAGGACTAGGTTCTTCTTCACGAACTGCATTTTGAACTTGTACAACTAAGTGAAAAGCGGCGCGTGAGAGTGTTGCTGTCACATACGAAGTAATAAAAGCATATAAGTAGTTCCAGTGCATTAACTGTACGATGTCGAGTGCAGACAATATTGGCGTAAGGATAAAGGTAAGGAAGGACGTTCCCACAGCATTCCAGATAAAGAATTGTCGCCAATTAGAACTGTATTGTTGTACCAACATATAAGTGAGAGGTATTAAAGTCCAATCCCGAAGTAAAACACTTGTTGTAAGTGGCAGTAATGGAACCTTGTAGTACCAGAGTCCTGAAGTCGTTCCCAAAAGGTCAACAAGAGTAGTCATTACCGTAATTAGGGAGCCGTAAAATAACAGAGTCAGTAGTCGTGTCTTGTCGGTAAGACGATACCAAACAATATAAGTTATTATTATGGTTGCCACAACGCCCCAATACTCCGGAGTAGTTATGCTCGTTTGCCATTGGGCTAGTAATACATTCCATAAATCCATCCTAATCTGATATAATATATAATTTATATCCATATACTAACCTCCATACCTTCTATCAAGAATAGGTTAGACATATTTAAATAAATTAATACTATGAATGAGTTATGTTTGTTCGCTCTATACTCATAGACACCTATAAAGAATTTATACAATATTTTCAGTATAGTATTATAAAAGAGAATATGCAAATCAATCGCCGCCGTATCCTCCGGGATGGGCTTATTTATTTTGTCGATTTATACGATATCATGTTTAGACATACGTTTGCACATTCGGCGCTGGCCGGTGCGGAGTATGCTGCTTGTTTTGGTTTTTATAGCCTATCTGATATTACAGATGTTTCGATGATTCCCTGGCATGTATGTTGCTGGGGCTTTTTCATTTTGGGCAAAAGCACATGCCTTAGCGAACAGCTTTTCTATCGTTTAACACCAGATTATAAATGTCGAAATTGTAATTTTATGGTATAATTTTAGCAGATATCAGAAAATGGATGTGATGCATTCTGAAATGGCTAATTGGTTGTATCCTATCAGGAATACTGTCTTTAGCGGGAGGCGTGGCTGTACTGACTTCTGAAGTAGGGGAAAACTCTGCGGATAGTTTTCTGTTTACAATATTGATGTTTCTGGTTGGAATATGGTTTTATATGAAATATGACAATTCGAAATGACAGAGACTGTTGCTTAACCGCGGCAGTTTTTTTATTTTATGCCTTAAATGACAATTTATGACACGAAAATTGTCATATAATTTAGTTAATGGTTTGTCTGAATTGTAGTATTTTGCAGAACGAGGAGGTAAGCGTGTAGTGAGGAGAAGGGCGAGTGCCTTACTAGCAGTAGCATCATTGGTTATTTCTATCATAATAGGAGGTTGTGGCGAGGTGGAAAAAGTAGCAATACCTGTTCAAAAATATCCCGAGAAGCCTATTACTGTAATTGTCCCATTTGGCATGGGTGGAAGTACTGATTTAGCAGCTCGTTCACTAGAGAGAAACGCAATTAAATATTTGGGCCAACCGTTAGTTATTATGAACAAACCCGGGGGGGCTGGCACGATTGGCTGGAACGAACTGGCTGGAGCAAACCCGGATGGATACACCGTTGGTATAGTTGCTGTCGACATGTTAATATCATCGCTTCTTGAGTCGAGTAAATATAATTATCCTACTGCCTTGGAGCCAATAGCACAAATTTCATCCTCTCCAATGGTCTTGGGCGTTTCTATTGATCAACCCTGGCAAACGCTAGATGACTTAATCGAATACGCGAAGAAAAATCCTGGACAACTTAAGGTAGGAAACGCTGGTATAGGGTCAATCGGACATGTAGTCGGTGAAATGTTTGGACAGTCGGCTAACATAAAGATAGAGCAAGTTCCGTTTTCAGGTGGAAGCGAACTGATTGGTTCACTACTGGGTGGACATGTCCAGCTAATCTTTATTACTCCGACAGCATTTAAAGAGCATATAAAGAGTGGGAAAGTAAAGATTTTAGCCGTGAGTGGCGAAACTCGAATGGCTGACCCCTTATTTGCCTCAGCACCAACCTTTAAAGAAAAAGGACTGGATATTACATTAAAGAACTGGTTTGGGATTGCAGTACCTAAAGAGATGCCAATTAAGGATAAAGACAAATTGGCCGAGGGGTTGAAGTCAATGATTGCTGATCCAGATTTTAAAAAGAACATGGAGAATATGGGTCTCCCGGTGGAATACTTAAGCCCTCAAGAGTCACAGGACAAATGGTTGTCAGACAGTCAAATACTATCTAAAAGATTAAAAGATACGGGTGTTTTGGAAAAGGTTAAAGCCCAAAAAAAATAATATTGTCGAACGCGCCGCCCTCATCCTCCGGATAGGGTGGCATTTTAATTATCCCTATTTACAGAACGAACGTTCTGTGTTGTATTAATATCAAACGTATGTTCTGATGGGGGATTTGAAATGGCAAGTATTGTCCAATATCAAATTTATCAGTATCTTGCTACTCATAAGGGAATACCGCCAGCAGTATGCGAGATTTCTTCTGCTGTTGGTCGCAGTGTATCCACTACGCATAAGACATTGGAAAAGCTTAAGGAAAAAGGATTCGTGACATGGGAGCCTACCAAATGCTGGACAATTTAATTGGTTAATATTTAGCTAAGAAAATACTTGCTGAGGCTGGGGCCAGAATATATAAATATCTAAAATGTTAAGTTGTCCGTTCTATTTTTACTACTATATTAATATAGTCTTTGTATGTCAGTGGCGTCTAAATTTTTAGCACATATAAAGTTTAGATTTAGATATAATAAATTTAATGATACTATTACTATAGGAACTAATTATGATCGAAATCCGTACATCCCGCGCTGTGCTCATGGCTGGTGATTACGATAAATCCGAAATAGTGGGAGCCTGGCCAGACCCGAAGGATCATCCAAACCCGCTTAATGCGATGGCGGATATGATTGCAGACGCTATAATAAAAGATAAGCAATTTCGGCGTGAAATAGGATTAGATGTTTTGGAAGAGAGTTAATAAGTTTAGTGTTTATTTAGTGTTTGTTTAGAATAAACACCTCGAAAAAGAACGAACGTTCCAAAAGCAATTTTAACAACTCTTAATCAGTAGGTTGTAGGTTCGATTCCTACGTGGGTTACCACTAAGAAATATAGGTGTATCAAGGGTTTATAGCCCTTTGATACACCTTTTGTTTTTGTCATTTATGGTTAACTTGTATCCAAAGTTGTGTCCAATGAAGGCCAAAAAAATAATTTGTTTAAATTTAAGCACAAAACACACATTTACAAATTAATTTTTAAACTGTTTCTCTAATGCTTTTAATGACTCTCTTTTTTCTAATGGTATGAAATGAAAATAGGTATCATAGGTTACATTAGTAGAGCTATGCCCGAGCCTTTTTGATACATAACTTATATCCTCTTGACTAGCTAACAAATGGATGGCGTGGGTATGCCTGAGACAATGGAAATTCAAGCGGTGGATGCCTATCTTTTTGTAGAACTTGGGGAACCATGAACTTACACTATCCGGATGACTTTGTACTCCATCTTCCCTGCAAAAAAATAAGATTGTTTTTCTGATATTTATCACCGAGACGCAACTTGAAAGGTGCTTGATGCCTAAACTCGGTACGAAAAGCGTTTAACACTTCCTCGGAGACTTCCAATAGTCTCCGTTTTTTGTTTTTTGTGGACTTAAATTCATATCCGTTCTCTTTGGTATATATCAGAGCTCTTTTAATCAGAACTGTATGGTTCTTAAAATCAACACAGTCAACAGTAAGCGCGAATAGCTCCTCTCGCCTCATTCCTGTTCTTAAATCTACCTTGATTAAATTTCGGAGGGAGCTGCTTCGGGGTCTGTATCTGCAGCCTTACCCTTGATCGATCTATATTTCGTTATGTAAGATCGGTCAAGGCGTGCCGCGCACGGGCTTTAGCCTTCACCCTTTACCGGTCTATGTAACGAAATAAAATGTATAAAGGGGTTAAGAATAATCTGGTGGTAAATTTCGCTAATAGCAATGGTAAACAAAATGGTCAACATTTGCATTAGCAAAATTAGTGGTTAAGTTAGTTTTAGGATTTTGCCGCCAACATCTTGCAGTGTGGCGGAAGCTCAGCGGCCTAAGGAAGCCGTTTCTTTGTCATTTCTTTTCCGGGTGTATTAATTTCATATTTGAAACAGTTTCTTGCGAATCCATGCCGTGTAGTTTCCGCCATAGGGTCGTGCGTCCCATGCCTAAAAAATTGGCCAATTGTCCCAGCTCGTATCCGTGCTGGGACAGCAGGGAGTTAAGAATGGCCTGTTCCGATTGTTTGACAGCTTGTTTAAAGCCTTTACTGGTATCTATCTGGATAGTGATGTTTGTAGCTTCTGTTGTAGGCAAATACAAAGCATTTTGCAGTATCTCGTCCCAATGACAATCAATCCAGCGGTTTGTCAATAATGAAAGACGCTCCATAATATTCTGAAGTTCCCGCACGTTTCCCGGCCAGTCATATGCCAGCAAAATTGGTCGTAATTTTTCCATTACTCTATCAATGTCTGCGTCTACGTTGAATTTTTGCAAAAAGCGCCGGGTCAGTAAAATAATATCCTCTTTCCGTTTATTTAAGGGTGGGATTTTTAGATTGAATACATTTAATCTGTAGTAGAGGTCATCGCGAAATTCACCCTGGGCTACTTTATATTTTAGATTCTTATTAGTTGCACTAATGACACGAATATCCACAGGAATGATCTTGTTACCGCCAACTCGCCGGATCTCTTTCTCTTGTAAAACACGCAAAAGCTTTACCTGCATTGATGGGGTAATTTCGCCAATTTCATCGAGAAAAATTGTTCCCTTGTGAGCCATCTCGAACAAACCATGGGTACCTTCTTTTTTAGCGCCGGTGAAAGAACCGCTTTCATAGCCAAACAATTCGCTTTCTAATAGATTTTCAGGGATGGCACTGCAATTGACGGCTACAAATGGATTATTATTTCGTTTACTGGCATTGTGAATACTTTGCGCAAAGAGCTCTTTTCCCGTACCTGAATCACCCTCAATTAGTACCGATGTATCCGTAGTGGCATATAAATAAGCTAATTCTTTTAATTTCTCCATCTGTGGATCATTAGTTTCAATGTTAGCGAAAGTGCTTTTGGCAATAAAGCCTTTGGCGTAGGTTTGGGTTCTGATCTGCTGCTCCAGATATTGTATTTTGGTTACATCCTCGAACGTACTAAGCACGCCAATTGGGTTGTTGTTCTCAAATATAGGTATTCGATTCGTCATAATAGTTCCATCGTGAATTTTTTGTAACACGTTGAGTTCTGCGTTTCCGGCAGCGAACACTTTATGAATTCTTGTATTGGGGATGACTGATTCCGCTGTTTTTCCTAAGACTGATTCTATTGGCATTTTGAATATGCGTTCAGCTGCCGGATTAAATACAACAATCTGGTTATGTTCGTCAGTGACGAGAACACCTTCGGAAATTGAATCAAGCATGGTTTTGAAACGGGCGGCCCGTCTCGTTTCGACGTGTTTTACTTGTATTACATGCAGTGCTTCGAGCAATGAGCGGTAAATTGCTTCTTCACCGCATTCGACCAAAGTTGCTTCCAGGCCGTATTTTTGGGCTTCGCGTACTGCGACGGTGCCACCTATGACAATCTTAATATTTCGGCTCATAGCATCTTGTATCCCGCTGATGATATCTTGTTCATTCAGAAATGTATACTCGTAAATTTTTTTATTAAAAATTTTCTCAATACCTAGAATACCATGCAGCTTTTGCTCAAAATTAAAAAAAGCTATTTCACCGGGGATGTTTTTTACACTGTTGATTGCTAATGTAACATCAAACGGTGTAATTGGAACCCCAACAACTGGTATCTTGACAGCCCGTTTAATATATCCGGTGACACCGCCGCGGCTTAAAATCGCATCCATACGGGGTTCGATTTCTTTGGCAATTTTGGCTGCTTTGTCAAACTCAGCCAAAGTAACAAAAGGTTTGCATCCATGTTTTTCCGCCAGGTTTACAAACACATTAGCCATGCCCGGATATGTTGAAATAAGCGCTATGTTTTTTGTAGTCTTTTCACACATTTTAGTCCTCCCCATTCGTGGTTGGATAGTGTCAACAATTCAAAATTGCGCCACTGCATGTAGTCGGGTTTTTTAAATAAATTCTTATTTCAGGGTTAGAGTCTTGTACAGCCTCCTGCATATTAAGTGAATGTAAAGAATAACGCGGAGTTGAATTGTTTGATTCTTCTGTGGCACAAAATTTGCATATATAGCTATTCGAAAGCTATCAATCTAATTTTACAGGAGGTTTTTTTATTATGCAACGCATAGGTGCAATGGAAGGACTTACAGTGCTGGACCTTACCCGGGTTTTAGCAGGACCGTTTTCGACGATGATGCTGGCTGACATGGGTGCCAATGTTATCAAAATTGAGCAAGCAGGCAAAGGCGCGGATGAACGCCAAAATCCACCTTTTCAAAATGGGGAAAGTGCTTATTACATGAACCTTAACCGTAATAAGAAAGGGATTACTTTAAATTTGAAATCAGCGCAGGGCAAGGGGATTTTTAAAGAACTTGTTAAACAAGCTGATGTAGTTGTAGAAAACTTTCGACCTGGTGTTATGGCTAAACTCGGACTGGGCTATGACGTACTAAAAGAAATCAACCCTCGTATTGTTTATGCAGCTGTCTCCGGTTTTGGCCAGAGTGGTCCTTACTCACAACGCCCTGGTTATGACATCATAAGCCAGGCTATGAGTGGGTTAATGAGCACTACGGGCTGGCCTGGTGGCCAACCTACGCGTTCTGGTACCGCGATAGGTGATGTTCTCGGGGGGTTGTCACTCACAATCGGTATTCTTGCTGCCTTATACAACCGTAACATAACCAATGAAGGACAGATGGTTGATGTGGCCTTGGTCGATTCGGCCGTGGCCAGTTTGGAAATCATCAATATGATCTATTTTGTTGAAGGCCGTTTGCCCCAACGTATTGGCAATCGATATGAGGCTGTTTACCCATATGACTCTTTTCAAGCTCAAGATGACAGGGTGGTTATCGCTTGTGGAAATGACAAGCTATGGAAACTGCTTTGTCAGGCTATGGACCGTGATGAGTTGCTTGAACATCCGGACTATCAATGTAACCGTGACCGGGTAAGGAATCATGACAAAGTGAAACAAATCGTCGAAGAATGGACTATGAATAAAACAGTAGACCAGGTAGTAGTAGAATTGCTTGCTGCCGGCATACCAACAGCACCAATTTACAACATAGCTCAAGTGTCTCAAGATCCCCATATTGCCGGTTCACGGGAAATGTTTGTAGAGACGGATCACCCCAGGGCGGGACGAATCAAACTTACGGGTTCTCATATTAAGCTTTCTAAAACTAAAGCCAGTATTCGTACACCAGCTCCGGGTCTTGGTGAACACAATCAAGAAGTACTGGGTTTGATGCTGGGACTGGATAAAAAACAAATTGATATTTTGCAACAACAAGGAGTAATCTAAATATAATCTAGCAAAACAAAAAAACCCTTGGGCAGTAGTGTCGAGGGTTTTTTTGTATATAGTAGTATCCTAGCAATATATTTTATTACATATTCGGCCAATTATATATCTTAGCTTTAGCCATATGGCTGGATAATGATGCATCAACCTTATTGCGGACAAGCTCTGTTGTTTCCAGTAGTTTTTTCCATTCCACACCGGTTGATATATTCATAGTTGACAGCATATTTATTACATCTTCGGTAGACGTATTGCCAGCAGCGCCGGGAGCGAAGGGACAGCCGCCCAGGCCACCAATAGAAGTTTCGTGAATACGGATACCGGCCAATATACCGGCCATTGTATTAGCTAACCCCATGCCTCTTGTGTCATGTAAATGGAGGGCAAAGGTGCTTGCTGGGAAAGCTTTTTGCATAATCAGGCTTAGGTCATGTACCTTATCAGGCGTAGCAACACCGATAGTATCGCTCAGAGCCAGTTTATTAACACCCAGGCTGGTAATCTCTGAAGCTAATGAAATGACCTGATCATATCTGGTCCAGCCTTCAAATGGACACGCAAACGCTGTGGCCAGGCCTACTCTGACCGCCATTTTAGGTAAAGTATCCAGAATTTTTGCCAACTCTGCTAAAGAGTGTTCATGCGTTTGATTGATATTGGCTTTGTTGTGAGTTTCAGATACCGAAATAACATATTCGATATCACGGATGCCGGCTTCCCAAGCCAACTGGGCGCCGCGAAGATTGGGAATAAGTACACTGGGATTGATTGTCTCACCATATTTTTTTAATATTGTCTGGCAAATTTCTTTTGTATCAGCCATCTGTGGTATTGCTTTGGGGGATACAAATGAACCGATCTCAATTTCTGTAATCCCGGCAGCGATTAAGCTATCAATAATTGCAAGTTTATCCTGTGTGGGAATAAAGGTTTTAACATTTTGAAAACCGTCACGAGGGCCAACTTCTACTACCTCAATTTGTGAGGGAAGATTCTTAAACATATTATTCCTCCTCAGATGTAATTTCATTAGATAATGACTGCAAAAACTGTGCCAAATAAATATATTATTGGCACAGTTTTTGCAATGATATAAATTGAAGTGTTATTAAAATTAGTTAGAAGAGGGGTTATGAGTTGGCTAAGAAAACAATTAATGATTTTGCACAAATGGTGGACAAAGGAGAAAAAATAGTATACCTTACTGCATATGACTATTTGACAGCGAAAATGCAGGAAAAAGCCGGAGTGGATATGATTCTGGTAGGGGATTCCCTAGGGATGGTAAGTTTGGGGTATGATACTACATTTCCCGTAACTATGGATGATATGGTTCGTCATTGCCAGGCGGTACGCCGGGGGGCCCCGAATACTTTTATCGTAGGCGACATGCCGTACATGTCTTACCAGACTTCGAACGAACAGGCTATTGCCAATGCCGGTCGTTTGGTTAAAGAGGCTCAGGCCGATTGTGTTAAACTGGAAGGCGGCGGCCCCATGATTGCTGAACGAATTAAAGCTATACAGCAGGCAGGTATTTTGGTAATGGGTCATATCGGTTTAACTCCGCAGTTGATGGGGCAAATCGGTGGATATCGGGCCCAGGGGCGTAGTGCGGCTGGGGCCATGAAATTGGTTGATCAGGCTAAGGTAGTGGAAAATGCAGGCGCTTTCAGTATTTTAATAGAAGGTGTTCCTGCTGCCGTAGGTAAGGCAATTACTGAAAGAGCTGGAATTCCGATAATGGGTATTGGCGCTGGTTCTTATACACATGGACAACTACTGATTTATGCTGATATGGTGGGCTTATATGACAATTTTACACCTAAGTTCGTTAAGAAATATGCCAACGTTGGCGAAGTCTTAACAAATGCTTTTAAACAATATGCTGATGAGGTTCGTACTGCTCAATTTCCCGAGGATGGTGAGCATACTTATAATATGAAAGAGGAAGAAATCAAAGAGTTTTTAACTTTATTGGATAAAGCATAAACGTTAAAATAA
>JARBTT010000069.1 GCA_029240055.1 Anaerosinus sp. | reverse complement strand
AATTAATTGCGTACATAAAATAAACGCCCGCATGAATTACTTGGTAGAAAGTAATATTCATGCGGGCGTTTTTTTATTTAAAGGTGAGGGGTAGCTTTTATAAGCAAAATTATTTAGTAAGTGGTTTTTTTAGAACAGCAAGAACAATCATCCCGACGATGGAGCCAATTGCTAACGCTGCTAAATAGCCAAATGGGTTACTGATAACTGGTACTACAAACAATCCGCCATGCGGTGCACGTAATGCGCAGTTGAATGCCATAGATAAAGCACCAGCTGTTGCTGAACCGAGGATGCAAGCAGGGATAACTCTAACTGGGTCAGCCGAAGCAAAAGGAATCGCGCCTTCTGTGATAAAGGAAAGACCCATGATGTAATTGGTTACACCAGATTTTCTTTCGCTTTCTGTGAAGCGGTTTTTAAAGAAGGTCGTGCAAAGCGCGATTGCAAGAGGTGGAACCATACCACCAGCCATGACAGCTGCCATGATTTCATATTGACCATTTGCGAGCGATGCTGTACCGAATACATAAGCGGCTTTATTCACTGGGCCACCCATATCGACAGCCATCATACCACCTAGTAAAATACCAAGGAAAATTTTGCTACCAGAACCTAAGGCGTTTAGACTAGATGCCATCCAAGCATTAATCGCACCTACTGGTGGATTAATAACCAATATGATAATAGCACCAATAAGAAGAACACCGAAGAAAGGATAGAGGAGAACAGGTTTGAGGCCTTCCAAGGACTGAGGTAGACCAGAGAATACTTTTCTCAGTCCTAGTACGATATAACCGGCAACGAAACCAGCGATTAACGCACCCAAGAAACCAGAACCACCCATATTAGCAAGGGCGCCACCAACAAAGCCGACAGCAAGTGCAGGGCGATCACCAATACTCATTGCGATAAAACCAGCAAGTACAGGAAGCATGAAGCCAAATGCTGTACCGCCAATCTTCATTAAGAAAGCGGCTATTGGCGTATTAGAACCAAATTTTGAAGGATCAATCGTGTAATCATCAAATAGGAAGGCAAGAGCGATTAATATCCCACCACCAATTACGAATGGAAGCATATGAGAAACACCATTCATTAAGTGTTTATAAACTTGACGACCGATGCTTTCGTTGGCATCATCTTCACTTACAGACGCATTTGATCCACTTTGGTAAACTGGAACGTCAGACGTCGTAGCTCTTAGTAATAATTCTTTTGCTTTATGAATTCCATCAGCTACTTTTGTTTGGATGACTGGTTTGCCATTGAAACGAGCCATTTCCACATTTTTATCAGCAGCGATGATGATGCAATCAGCATTTCTAATTTCTGCAGCTGTCAGTACATTTTTTGCACCGCCAGAGCCGTTTGTTTCTACTTTAATAGAAATACCCATTTCTTTTGCGGTTTGTTCTAGTTTTTCTGCTGCCATAAAGGTGTGAGCAATGCCTGTTGGGCAAGCAGTAACAGCAAGTACTTGATAGCCGGATTTTGTTGCAGTAGCAACGGGCACTTGCGCTTCATCGGGGAACTTTTTAGTTTCTGTTTGATCAATTAATTTTAAGAATTCAGCAGTGCTCGTGGCATTGATTAAACCATTTTTAAAGTCGCTATCCATAAGAATGGTAGCTAGACGACTTAAGACTTCCACATGTAAATCAGCAGAAGTATCAGGAGCGGCGATTAGGAAAAACAGTTTTGCTGGTTGGCCATCTAAAGATTCGTAATCAACACCATCTTTAACTACCATAGCAGCAAGACCTGCGGATTTAACCGCTGCACTTTTTGCATGCGGAATTGCAATTGCTTCACCAATACCAGTTGTGCTACTTGCTTCGCGTGCGAGTACAGCCTTTTTATACTCTTCTTTGTCCGAGATATTTCCTGTAGTTACCATTAGGTCAACTAACGTATCTATTGCTTCAGATTTTGATGTTACTTGTGCATTTAAAGCAATCCCATTAGCTTTTAATAAATCAGTAATACGCATAATATATCCCCCTTATAATAAAGAATTTAAAAGTTTTTCAACTTCGGCTTTTGTTGCTAGTTCTTCGGAAAAAGCACTAGCGCTGCCAGTGGCTACGCCCATTTTAAAAGCTTTTTGTAAATCGCCACTTTCTAGATAACCCGCTAAGAAGCCTGCTACCATAGAATCACCTGCGCCAACAGAATTTATGACTGTACCTCGAGGAGCTTGGCTTTTATAAACATCTTTATTGCTAGTTAGGAGAATTGCTCCAGCACCAGCCATGGATATAAGAACATTTTGTGCACCAAGATCTTGAAGCTTTTTAGCATAGGTGATGATTTCATCATCGCTCTTTAATGTAACACCAAACATTTCACCCAATTCGTGGTTGTTAGGTTTAATTAAGAATGGTTTGTATTTTAAAACATTTAATAATAAAGAGCAAGTTGCATCAACGATAATATGAATGTCTTTATCCATTAAATGAGCCATGATTTTTTCGTAAATATCGCTTGGTAAAGTATTCGGAATGCTACCAGCTAGTACAAGTGTGTCGCCAGCAGTTAGTGTATCTAATTGTGTAAATAATGTAGCTAAAGCAGCTTCGTCGATTAATGGTCCTTGACCGTTAATTTCACTTTCTTCTTCAGCTTTTATTTTTACATTGATACGAGAAAGACCATTTGTCAGTTCAATGAAATTACTTTCACAACCAAGTACGTTTAAGCGGTTTTCAATCTCTTTACCGATAAAGCCGGCAATAAAGCCAAGAGCCTTACTCGTAAAACCAAGATTTTTTAAGACGATCGAAACGTTAATCCCTTTACCGCCGCAGTAGAGTATTTCTGTTTTTGTACGGTTAACCTCACCTGTTTTAAACGTATCTAGTTTTACGATATAATCTAATGATGGGTTAAAAGTAACTGTATAAATCATATTTTTATTCCACCTCTATAATAGTTGTATAGTCACGATATTTTTTATCAAGTAATTGATTGGTAATGATAGTCGCGCATGAAATATTAGCAAAGGTAATCGGTGAAATTTTATTGAATTTTGAAGTGTCCGAGAGTACATACGCTTTTTTACACCGGGATAACGCTTCCGCTTTTATCGAACCTTCTGCAGCATCCGGTGTACTAAAACCAGATTTTGTACTTATCCCATTTACGCCAAAAAAACCTTTGGTGAAATTGTAGCGGTTTAAACTATCCATTGCCTCAGTGCCGATGACAGCTGCTGTAACACTCTTAATCCTGCCACTTAATATAAAAGTATTGAAGCCACGAGCGGCTAATTTACTCGCATGGTTAATACCATTGGTAACATAATTCGCATTTACTTCCGTAAGTAAATCAATCATTAAATCGGTGGTAGTTCCGGCGTCGATATAGACAAAATCATTGCGTTCAATTAAGTTTGCAGCACAGCGAGCAATGGCCAATTTGTCTTCGGTATGAAGATCTTTTTTTGTGACAATATCTTCTTCGCGGGTGCTGTAATTATTATCAATGGAAGTTGCTCCACCGTAGACTTTATATAACTTTCCGTTATTATGAAGTACGGTTAAATCACGTCTAACCGTTGATTCAGAAGAATTGAGCAATTTAGTTAGGTCAAGGACGGTTGCGACTTTTTTTTCGTCTAGTATTTTTAATATAGTTGCATAACGTTCTTCTGTTAATATAGTAATCACGTCCTCTCATGATTAGAGTATCATCACAAACGGTCAAAGTCAATCACAAAAATCATACAAATAATCATAATCAGTCACATAAACTCATAAATGAAATTTATTCCAGGAAATTTGTCTTAAATTTATAATAAAAATATCAATTTAGGATAAACAATCTTATCTTTTTCACGAAAATACTTTATTATACAAAGAATGCTAAAATAAAAAATTTAGAATATTACATCATTTTTATTTTAGCTTGATTTGCCGTGGATTGCATAATGTGTGTATAATATATGTATAGAAAGAAAAATATAGGTTATCTAACTAAATGTCTTTGTAAATGATATCCTAGCATTTCGCGAAGAAAAAATTTTTACATTAAAGATTGGAGTGTGAATCTATGGTAGATGATAAACCGAAATTTGAACCTAGTAATCCAAAACCGAAGAAAAAGAAAACATGGGAGTACATTAGAAAATATCTCTTTATGTTTATTGGTTCCATTATTACAGCAGTGGGCCTAGAGATGTTTTTAGTGCCCAATAATATTATCGATGGTGGCGTGGTCGGCATTTCTATTATGGCTAGTTATTTGACAGGCCAGTCGATTGGTTTATTTTTGGTACTATTCAATCTTCCTTTTTTGTATTTAGGTTATAAGCAAATTGGTAAAACGTTTGCTATATCTACAACGTTTGCTATTTGTTCCTTGGCTTTTTGGACCAATCAATTTCATCCGGTAGAAGTTCTGACGCATGATTTGTTCTTGGCAACTATTTTTGGGGGGATCTTGGTTGGACTGGGTGTTGGGTTGATTATTCGTAGTGGTGGGTCGCTGGATGGTACAGAGATTGTGGCCATTATTTTTGATAAACGAAGTGGATTCTCCGTTGGCGAAATCGTCATGTTTATCAATTTATTTATTTTAAGTAGTGCGGGGCTAGTCTTCACGTGGGATAAGGCGATGTATTCTCTCGTTGCTTATTTTATCATTGCCAAGATGATGGATACCGTAATTGCTGGTATTGATGAATCTAAGGCTATAATGATTGTCAGCAGTGAACCTGATGAAATTGCGGATGCCTTAATGGCAAGGCTCGGTCGTGGGGTAACAATTCTTCATGGTGAAGGTGGTTATTCTGGTGAATCGAAAAAGGTTTTATATTGTGTTATCACTCGGTTAGAAGTAGAAAAAATGAAAGCAATTGTGATGGAAAAAGATGATTCTGCCTTTGTAACGATCAACGAAGTTCATGATATTATGGGTGGGCGGTTTAAAAAGAAAGCAATTCACTAACAGTGAATACATATAGATAAAATAATTGGGTGGCTATCCTTTTTTATAAAGATAGCCACCCAATTATTTTATTTGAAGCTTTCGTCGTTAGAGCTCATAGCTGTGCAATATAATCTTTGATAATGGTGACGGATTGATCAAATTTCTCGGTTTCTTCTGCGGTTAAATGAAGTTCAACAATTTCCGAAACGCCTTTGCCATTTACGATAGCTGGAATGCCAACATAAACGTCGGTTTGATTGTATTCACCTTCCAGTAAAGCGGAAACAGGAATAATTTTGTTTTCATCATTTAGAACGGCCTTCACAATGTCAACGGTGGTTGCGGCAATTCCGTAATTCGTCGTACCTTTTCCGGCAGCGATTTCAAACCCAGCACGTCTTGTTTCCTCTAAAATTTGGTTGAGGTCCGTTGTGCCAAGTCGATCGTTATTATCTTTTAAAATATCGGCAAAGGTTTTACCAGCAATATTGACAGTACTCCAAGGGATCATTTGCGAATCACCATGTTCACCGATTGTGTATGCCTGAACGCTATTTGATTCGACGCCGATTAAGTCAGCTAAGATACTTCTAAGTCTAGCGGAGTCCAGTGCAGTACCAGTGCCAATGACTTTATTCTTAGGCAGTCCAGATAGTTTATATATGTAGTAAGAAATGATATCGACAGGATTGGTGATGACGACGAAATGCCCAGCGAATCCGCTTGCCATGATCGGGTCAATGATGGATTTTACAATTTTCTTTGCGGTAGCAAGCATATCCAAGCGTGATTGCCCTTGAATATAAGGGGCGGCGGCAGTAATGATGATGAGATCGGCATCGCCACATTCCGTATAGTTACTCGCTTTTATTTTAGTTGTATGTTTAGAATAAGCCATGCAATGCTTTAAATCCAAGGCTTCGCTAAAGGCTTTTTTCTCATTAATATCGATGATTAAAATTTCATCACAAATACCTTGGATAATCAGGTCAAAAGCGATAGATGAACCTACTGCGCCTGCACCAATGATAGCCACTTTATTTTTTTTCATAAAATCCAGATCACTCCTTAATGTTATGCCAATCAATAGATTTTGATTTTTTATAAGGGTATCACTTCGATTCACTTTATAAAGTTTCCTTTTGTTTGCAAAATGAATTCAAAATACTTTGCAAAAACACAAAAAATATTACAAAGTTACAGTTGTAATGTCGGAGGTTGTAGACAAACTATGGACAGATAGGTCGCGGGTCGGCGACCTATCTTCGTACTAGTTTACAAGTGGAACGAACATTTTTATTTTTTCAGTACAAATTGATCAATTAAGGTGCCATCTTGCTTTATATTGGTAACTTTGAGTGTATTACCAGTTGTTTCTAATGTTAAATAATTTGGCATATCCAGCGCAGTATCATAGACGACTTCGCTTGGTTTTTGTTTAGAATCTGACCACGTTTTATCACCAGACCGACCTGTTGAGATATAAACAGTGCCTTTTTCGGCGGCATTGCCATTGAGGAGTGGGGTGGTTCGCCCATACGTATGAATATGCGCTGTGAAAACAAGGTCGACATGATATTGATCTAAAATAGGAACAAAAGCTTTACCGAGTTCGTTTAAATTGGCAACGTCCGGATGGCTAAATAGACCTCGATGAATCAGGAGAATTTTCCAAGGTTTTGCGGTAGCTTTTAGATTTTGCTCCAACCAAGTTTTTTGTTTCATGAGTAAGTCTGGTTGAAACTTATCAAGTTCTTCCGCTTGGCTATCTAAAACGACAAAGTGGACATCACCATAATCAAAGGAATAGGCTTGTCCTTTTAGACCATCAGGACCATTCATGGGCAGGTTAAATAATTCAAGGTATAAAAATGCTGGTGAAAAGGTGCCACCTGGCAAGTAATTTTCGTGATTGCCACTGAGTGGTGCGACAGGAATCGTATCAATCATACCCTTTGCGCCATCGAACCAAGATTTCCATTGGTCATAGTGTGAGCCGATATCAACCAAATCTCCCATATTAATAAAAAAGGAGGCATCTTTATTTTTAGACCAAGCAGTTTGTGCGGTTTGTTTCCAAACGGCATAGTCAGAACTTTGTGAATCACCAAAAATGATAGCCTTAAAACTTGTTGTATCGAGCCCTTCCGTAGTAAGCTTTTGCCAATCAGACCAGTTATTATGGCTACCAACACGATAGTCATAGGTTGTACTAGGCGTTAATCCAGTAAGCGTAACGCAGTGAAGCGTCATGTCCTCTGCGTTTGTCGTCAATTTTTGTGAGTTTGCCACGAGTAGTGTGGTTTGCGATGTATTCAATTCTTTATATTCTAAAAACTGATCTACCTCGGATGGTGTTGTTTGCCAAGCAATCGTACGTGTTGTTTTAGAATCAGCAGTTATGGTCTGCGTGATATAGTGCGGTGTTGGCCCTATCAAATTTTCGCCAAAGGTAAAATAGGTGCCGGTTCCAATGAAGAAAGTAAATAGAAGGATCATAGATAATGATTTTTTAGAAAGCATAGCTTCTCCTTTCACAACATGTAATCAAGCGATACAGCTCTATCCATAGTATGAAACTATACTTTGCAAATATACTTTGAAATAAAAAAATGCCAACGTTCGCTAGACGCTGGCAAATAGGATCGACTGAGAAATTTATTTTAGTTGTCTGGTTAAAGATTTTTTGTAATCGACGGCAAATTGGGCTGAGGATATTCCGTAAACAGATTGGAAGGCTTTTTCTGCATCACCGTACTCTTTCGTCGCTTCAAGCCAAGCATGAATTGATTCAAAACCATATTTTTCAATCAAAGAAGCAACTGCCAAAGCCGATAGATGGGAGACAGTGTTGAAGCCATACTTTGTATTGGCATTTGTCCAGTCTTTTTCAGTTTGTAACTCAGCTAGATTAGGGATTACTGCTGAGTTACGCAGGCTATTCCGCCAAGAAGTTTTATAGTTTTCTAGGGTATATATGCCAGCCATCTCGACTGTATGAGCGGCAATGACATCGGCACTGCCATTCGTTAACCAACTGAGTGTTGACAAGCTTTTTTGAGAAGCGACCTGTAACTGGAAGCGTTTCACCATAATCGTAGCAGTGGCAAAGATGATTTGGTGTTTCGTGGAAAGGGAGCTCATATCAACTACTGTGGTGCTATTATTGCCCCACCAGACACTGCTCTGAGATTTTTGCGCGGCATCTTCTGTAGAAAAGTTAAATTCTTTTGCGATAGTGGATGTATAGGTATCTTTATTACCAGTTAGCACGATTCGTTGAGAAGCCTTCAAATCGGAATTCCATTTGTTTTGAAAAAATTGACGGGTCAAGGCTGCGCCATGCTCAACGTCGGCAGCTGCGTCTGGAGCGATCTCCGGTTGACGAACGATTTCTATTTGGGCGGGTTGGCTCATGGTAGTGAGGAACCAGTGCTGAAAGTTAAGGAGAAATTGGTTGATTGGTAGCCCGAAGGCCTGTTCAAAGGCTTTATCGCCATCACCCAGTCGATCGACAAGTCGGAAATATTCGGCAATTGAAGCGTAAGCTTTATCGTTTGGCTGTTCTGATACTAAATAACAAACCATTAAGTCAGACATTTGATAGGGAAATTGATTTTGTTCCATTAGGTTGGTCCACTCTTCAAGATCAATATGTAAAATATCGGAGGCCGATGTGTAGCTAGCAGCAGTTCGCAGCGTATTTATTGTATCTAATTTCCATTGCTCCCTACTTTGATAACCATTTTTTTCTGCGATGGTTGCACCGATAAAGTCAGCGGTACCTTCTTTTAGCCAATAGAGAGCTTTATCATCCTTATTATTGGATAATTGAGCCTGTACTTGGTGGAACAACTCATGTGCAATAGCTGAGGTGCTATTTTGCGGTGTCTTCATTTTTTCGGCGGTACCATTCAAGGCAATGGTATGAAACTTATCGTTGGATATTCCAGCCGATAGCTTAGCTTGCCGGAGTGCGTTATCTTTGGACAAATGAATGTCTCGCTGTAAAACTGTATTGTAGCTTTCCTTGGTTGGGCAAATCACTATTTTAACATCACGTGTCAGTTCGATATGCATGTCCTCGGCTAAAAATTGTTTGAAAAAAGTAGTAGTTTTTTTTGTATCATCAATCATTTTCTGATTCGTTGTTGCTTCGGCAATGACATGGATTGTTCCATTTGTCTTCGCTGGTGGTGACAAGAGAAAAAATGCTAAAGCGAAAGCGCTGATGCATACCAGTAACGCGAAAAATTTTTTCAATTTTGCTTGCCTCCTCTGGAAATATCAAGATAAGTTTGTTTCATTATAGTATGTAATGTGTATGTTTATATAACGGCTAGTATTCTTGCCATTATCACAAAAAGACTACCTTGTGTCAAGTAGTAGACCATAAACGCAGTTGGTTGAGACAATCCTGTGCGTACTGCTTAGCAAATAAAATGATTGCGATGAAATATAAAATAATCCTAAAATAGGTTGCATTTATTGTGAAATATGCCGAAGGAAGTTTATTGACTCTACCCACAGATACTGGTATTCTAAAGCTATAATAGAGAAAAAAGATCAAGGTAGATCGTAAGTTAAGGATGACTGCGATCTTTTTTATTATCCCCAAAAGCAAAAATCAAGAGAGCATATACTTATTGTAAAAAGTCGATTGACTAATCACTGAGTTCAATATTTGAACTTAAATATATTATACGAGGAGATAGTGTAATGAAGAAATATGGTTTATTTATTGATGGAAAATGGCTAGAAACAGAAAAAAACTGTGAAGTGTTTAATAAAGCAACTGGCAAGGTAGCGGCGACGATTTCCATTGCCGAAAAGCAAGAAGTAACAGCAGCTGTGGATGCAGCTGAAAAAGCCTTAAAAGCAGAAAAAATTGCCCCATATCGCCGTTATGAAATACTGATGAAGGCAAGTAATCTTTTAATGGAGAGACAAGAAGAAGTTGCTACAGCACTTTGCACTGAAGTAGGCAAGCCAATGAAAGATGCGATGGCGGAAGTAGCCAGAGCAAAACAAACGTTGATTCTGTCGGCAGAAGAAGCGAAAAGCATGACCGGAGAAATGGTACCGATTCAAGGCGCACCAAACTGTGAAAATCGTTTGGCTTATACAAAGCGTGTGCCACTTGGCATTGTCTGTGCGATTACCCCATTTAATTTCCCATTGAATTTAGCTTGCCATAAACTCGGACCAGCCTTGGCAGCGGGAAATGCTGTTATTTATAAGCCAGCAACTACCACACCCCTATCCGCGGTACTTCTTTGCGAAATATTTAGCGAAGCAGGTTTACCAGCAGGCTATTTAAACTTGCTTACAGGTTCAGGTTCTACTTTAGGGGCATTGTTAACGGAAGAACAACGGATTCGTTTATATAGCTTTACTGGCAGCCCTGCGGTCGGCAAAGGTTTATTGAAAGCAGCTGGATTTCGCCGGGTAGCCTTAGAGCTTGGTTCCAATTCGGCGAATATCGTGCATAAAGACGCTGATGTACAAAAAGTTGCCGAACTTTGTGCAAAATATGCGTTCGTTAACGCTGGTCAAGTTTGTATTTCTTGTCAAAGAGTCTATGTACATCAGGATATTTATGAAGATTTTTGCGGGCAAGCAGTCGCGTTTACCGAAAAAATGATTTTTGGTGATCCTGCGGATTTAAAAACAGATGTAGGCCCAATGATTAGTGAAAAAGAAGCAATTCGTGCCCAAGAATGGGTGGATGAAGCTGTCAATGCAGGCGCAAAAGTTTTGACAGGTGGCACGCGTGAGGGCGTTTGGCTAAAACCAACCATTTTAACTAATACAAAATCTGAGATGAAAGTGATCTGCCAAGAAATTTTTGCACCAGTATTCTCGATTATCCCTTATAATGATATTGAGGACGCTATCGCCCAGGTTAATGATTCCATTTATGGCTTGCAAGCAGGGGTATTTACTAATGCGCTTGATATTGCGCACCTTTGCGTGGAAAAATTAGAAGTTGGTGGTGTGATTATCAATGATGGTGCAACATTCCGGATGGATAACATGCCTTATGGTGGCGTAAAAGAAAGTGGGATTGGTCGTGAAGGCCCTGCCTACGCAATAAAAGAAATGACTGAAGAGAAATTGATTGTTTTCAATTTGTAGGAATCAGTCTTAAAAGGAGTCTTGCACATGGTTAGTTGCCGTGAAATTATCAATCTACATTCATTAGCAAAGTTAAAGATTGTAGCGGGAAAAGATGGGCTGTATCATCAAGTAAGATGGGTGCATTTTATTGATTTGCCCGATGTGCTTCCGTGGGTACAGGGTGGAGAATTGCTCATTATTACAGGCATCGCTTTAAATGGTGATATGCGCGGTTTAACAACGCTTGTGCAAGGCTTAATTCATAAAAATATTGCGGGGATTATCATCAATGTAGGTCCCTATATCAAGAAAATTCCTGATGAAGTTATCCAGATTGCCGATGCGGCAAATTTTCCTGTATTTGAATTGCCGTGGGAAGTAAAACTTGTTGAAGTTACGCAAGATATTTGTAGTTATATCGTATTGAAGCAAACGGAAAAACATTTGATTTATAACTTTTTTGAACAATTATTATTACAACCAGTTGAGGATATTGAAAATCTCGTCGAACGTGCTGGCGTCTATGGGTATGATTTATCAAAACCACAGCAAGTCGTAATTTTCAGCCCAGCGAATTTAGAAAAGTATGTGCAAGAAGAAGAGATCAAAGACGAATTTGCTATCGTTGCCTTAAAGACGCAATTAGAGCAGCTTGTTCGTGATATTTTAGTTATGCAAGGGAAAAAATTGCTGGTAACGTTATGGATGGATAAAGTAGTTTTATTGTTACCAACAGATGCTAAGACGACAAAACAGCAAAGTAATTTTGTATTTGT
>JARBTT010000271.1 GCA_029240055.1 Anaerosinus sp. | reverse complement strand
CCTATTTTGTCTGAGGCAGGCATTACTGTGGTTGAAAATCAAATTCAGTATTTCTACAATAAAAAATTTACATCAATAGAAAAAATTGATACAAAGCATCTAAATGAAATATCATTACAAGATGTACTGTTACCAGAAAACATTGCACTTGATGTAGAAGCAATGGATTGGGAAGAAGCAATCAAATCGGCTGGAAAGCTACTAGTAGCCGCAAAATCGGTTGAAAAAAGATATGTAGATAGTATGATTCAATGTGTGAAAAAAATGGGTGTTTACATCGTAATTGGGCCGGGGTTAGCCATGCCGCATGCAAGGTGTGAAGATGGTGTAAATAAGATATGTCTTAGTATGGTAAGACTGAAGAGCCCGGTGAATTTCGGCAGTCAAGTCAATGATCCGGTAGATTTGATCTTTGCATTTGGTGCAGTCGACTATAAATCACATTTAAGAGTTCTTTATGAATTGTGGCAGGTTTTTAATGATCCTGTGGCAATGCAAACGTTGAGAAGATGCAAGGATAAAATGGAAGTCATATCGTTGATTAGAAATTTTACATTAAAGGAAGAGAATGAGGATTTTAAATCTTTATAAAATGGGGTAATAAATCATGTTAGCTGATTTTTTAACGTGTGATTGTATCAGGTTAAATGTTGCCTGTGATAATTGGAAGGAAGCTGTGAAAGCAGGAACTGATCTGCTGCTAGAAAAAAAGTGTATAGAGCCAAGCTACTTAGCGGCAATTATCCACCATCATGAAAACTTCGGACCCTACATGGTAGTCGCACCAGGGATTGTCCTTGCACATGCTAGGCCAGAAGATGGAGCGAAAAAAGTATCCATTAGTTTAGTCACCTTAAAAAAGCCAATTGTATTTGGCAATGTAACAAACGATCCAGTTAAATTGGTTTTTACGTTTGCAACAACGGATAATAAAGGACATTTATCTTTATTAGCAGACTTGATGGAATTATTATCGAATGAAGAAGATATGCAAGTGATTATGTCTGCTACTCAAGTGAATTCAGTGATTGATATCATCAAGCAGTATTCCAATTAATTTACATAGAAAAACAGGAGGAATTATTATGAAAATTTTAGTATGTTGTGGTAATGGTCTTGGTAGTAGTTTTATGATTGAGATGAACATTAAAAAAGTATTGGCTGAGTTAGGGGTAGAGGCTACGGTAGATCATAGTGATTTAGCATCAGCTTCGGGTATTAAAGCAGATATCTATGTCGGTACGCGTGATATTGCATCGCAGCTAACTTCCTTAGGTGGAAAAGTAGTATCGTTAAACAGCATGATTGATAAGAAAGAGTTAAAAGAAAAGATTGGAGCAGCCTTAGTAGATTAAAAATAAAAGAGAGGGTGAATAAGATGTTACAGTTTATTCTTGATATTCTTAGTGTTCCAGCAATTTTAGTTGGTTTAATTTCTATGATTGGTCTCATAGCCTTAAAGAAAAGTAGTGCAGATATTATTAAAGGAACAATTAAAACGATTTTAGGTTTCCTTGTTCTTGGTGGCGGTGCTGGAATTGTTGTTGGCGCATTATCAAGTTTTGGAGCAATGTTCCAACATGGTTTTAACATTAATGGCGTAGTGCCGCATAATGAAGCGATCGTTGCGATGGCGTTAAAAACGTATGGCACACAAACAGCTTTGATCATGGCCTTTGGTATGGTGATGAATGTTTTAATTGCCCGTTTTACCCCACTAAAATACATCTTTTTAACTGGTCATCATACTTTATATATGGCTTGTATGATTGCCTCCATTTTGGCTGTTGGTGGGATGCAAGGTATTTCCCTCGTTATCGTTGGTTCAATTATTCTAGGATTTATTATGGCTTTATTCCCCGCAATTGCACAACCAACGATGCGTAAAATTACGGGAACTGACGATGTAGCATTTGGACATTTTAGTACAATTGGTTATGTATTTTCGGCTTGGATTGGTTCATTGGTAGGGAATAAGGAAAAAACAACAGAAGATATCAATTTCCCACAAGGTCTGAGTTTTTTAAGAGATTCTTCGTTAGCTGTTTCTCTCGTTATGTTGGTTCTTTATTTAATTGTTGCCATCGCATCTGGTTCTGCTTATGTAGAAAAAGAATTAAGTGGCGGTCAGCATTTTATCGTATTCTCAATTATTCAAGCAATCACTTTTGCCGGTGGTGTATATGTTATCTTAGCAGGTGTTAGATTGGTGCTTGCAGAAATTGTCCCAGCATTTAGCGGCATTGCGACAACCTTAGTACCAGATGCAAAACCAGCGATTGATTGTCCGGTAGTTTATCCATATGCACCAAATGCAGTTTTGATTGGTTTCTTATCTAGTTTTGCTGGCGGTGTAGTGGGAATGATTGTCTTACTTATGTTAGATAAATCTATTCCTGGGCTACCGATTATTTTACCAGGTGTTGTACCACATTTCTTCTGTGGGGCAACTGCAGGGGTATTTGGTAATGCAACAGGCGGTCTAAGAGGGGCTATCGCTGGTGCTTTTGCGCAAGGTTTGCTAATTACCTTCCTGCCAGTTATATTAATGCCAGTTTTAGGTGATCTTGGCTTTGCTAATACGACATTTAGTGATGCTGACTTCGGTGTAGTTGGTATTTTGTTAGGCAATATATTACAACTATTCAAATAAAAGCGTTGATTATTTCTAAGTTACAAAGGAGCTCTTGT
>JARBTT010000270.1 GCA_029240055.1 Anaerosinus sp. | reverse complement strand
GTTTGTGCATGATATGATTGAGCAGCCCTGGGGGCAGCGAGTATTTCGGATATATGATCCAGATAAACATATGGTTGAACTTGGCGAGCCGATGACTGCCGTAATAAAAAGATACTTAAATCAAGGGATGACGCTGATTGAAGTGGCGAAACGTACATCAATGCCAGTTGAATTTGTTCAAACGATGGTAATGGAAACTGCATAGTGAGAATGCGTATTGGCATGATGATGGTTGGTACATTCATAAAAGTTTCAATTTTGTTTAATATTAGTCGAGGAGAACCATAGCATTGGTAACGGCGAAAAAAAGACAACAACCCTAAATTTGCAAGGGTATGTTGTCTTTTTTAATCCTCAATAATAAAAAACTATCAGGTCTGAAGCGACGAGACGGTATTAAGGTTTATTTGCAACGTAGCAGATCTGAGTGTTGAGTACTACCAAAAAACAGCAGTCTTTTTCATGGAAAATAGGGAATCGGACCGCAAGTCAATGGAGTATAAATTTTAAATACTTGAAGAGAATAAATAAATATTCCCGCAGAAATGGATTGGATAGGTAGTAAGCTTTTAATAATGTTTCATTTACCATTTTTGCAAAATATCTTATTCATATGATAATGTGTAAATACGGGGAGTTTTTATTGATAAATCCGTTTTAAATTAGTGATGTCAATGGGGGGGACTTGAAAAAGGTTGATTATTTAAAAATATATTAAAAACGGAGGGTATTGCAATGAGACTCAAAGGGAAAGTTGCAGTAGTAACGGGGGCTGCCTCTGGAATGGGTAAGGAAATAGCAATTCTATATGCTAAAGAAGGAGCTAAAGTGGTTGTGTCTGATCTAAATTTAGATGCAGCAAAGGCGACTGTAGCTGAAATTGAATCAAACGGCGGGATTGCCACTGCTCTACAAGTCAACGTTGTAAAAGAGGAAGATATTCAAAATTTAATTAATACCGCTGTTAATACCTATGGAACATTAGATATTTTAGTTAACAATGCTGGTATTATGGATGATTTTGTTCCAGCTGCAGATTTAACTGATGAGTTATGGGAACGAGTTTTTGCAATCAATGCAACTGGACCAATGCGTGCCATAAGAAAGGCGCTTCCTGTATTTACCGGACAAGGGAGCGGCGTTATAGTAAATATTGCTTCGGCAGGAGGTTTTATGGGATCAAGAGCCGGTGCCGCATACACAGCGGCAAAACATGCAGTTATAGGGCTAACTAAGAACGTAGGGTTCCAATATGCAACATTAGGGGTCCGTTGTAACGCAATTGCTCCTGGCGCTATAAATACAAATATTAGTAAATCAATGGGTAAGCCACATGAATTTGGTATGGGAAGAGCAATGGCGGGGATGAATTTAAATCCAAGGATTGGTGAACCGGAAGAAATTGCTAGAGTTGCTTTATTCCTTGCTTCAGATGATGCTAGTTTTGTTAACGGTACAGTAGTTATAGCAGATGCAGGTTGGACTGCTTACTGAACAAGTACTTATGCTCCATACTTATTAAATTAAAAATTCCAAAATGCATTTGAAGCTATTAAATTTTACTGCAATAAAAGCTTCAGTATTCATGCGATATGCAGTGAACCCTATATAACGGACAGCGATTTAAAAAACTCAATCGCAAGATATCAACGAATTAAGCATACTGGCACCGTTTTTCGAACGGTGTCAACTTTGTTTTTCATGACCAAATTCGAAACCTTGGCGGATACGAACTTAATCTCCTCCATGGTAATAGGCATGAATATCGGAACTGCTGCTATCTATGCTTTAGCGGATTATACCCTGATGCTACGCACCCCCCATCACATAAGATATCTATGCCTGTTATATAGCTTGCTTTTTCACTGATACAGAAAGCGATAAGGTTGGCAAGTTCTTCAGCACGACCAAATCTTTTAATCGCACAATATTTAATGGACCGAGCGGAATCTGTCTCCAATTCAGACATCGGCGTGGCAATGGACCCAGGGGAAACCGATACAATTCTAATTCCCTTTTCTCCCATTTTAGCCGCATCTGTTTTCGCATACCAGATTACAAAATGCTTGGAGATGCAATATGCTAAATCAGACCGGAGCTTTTGGGGAAAAAGATTGACTCTGGCCATCATTTTTTTTATAAAAATTTCTTTATCGGATCTGCTGTACTTGTAACACCCGACAGGCATTATGATCTTAGGTGTAACATGAGCTGACATTGAAGATATGGCAACTACGCACGAGCCTTCTTCCATGACTTCATAAAAAGCTTTATTTACGTTTATGGTGCCAAGTGCATTTGCTTCCATTATCTTTTTTGCTTCTCCCATATGCGGTGACATACCGGCTGCATTGATTACGGCGGCTATTCTTCCCAGACTCTTAGCATGGGCGGCCATTTGTTCGACAGATGATCTGTCTGCCACATCGCATACAAATGCTTCCGCATCAACTCCGTCGCTTTTTAACTCTGCGATAGCTTGATCTAATTTTGGGGCATTTCGTCCGCTGATTACGATATAGTGGGCTTGTCCCAGAATTTTTGCAGTGGCAAGACCTATGCCGCTGCCACCTCCGGTAATCACACATACAGGTTTCATAATGATGGAACTCTCCTCATTTGTAAATATATTCCCTCATTTGTAAATATATTCCTAGAAGATTTAAAATTGGTTATCCATGTATATGATTACCGAATTTTTCCATGTATATGTACAGGATGCGAAGGGGCGGGTTCAATGTATCCTGAAGCCGGTAAACGTCTGTTCTTTCAAACTTGGCCTCACCATTAGCAATCCAAAAGTAAGTCATCCAGGAAGAAGCCATCAGAGAAAATGCCATATTTACATCGGCAGCAACATTACTGTAAAAAGAATTCTGAGCATAAAAAAACACTAACACCGTCGATTCTAGTTGAGTCAATGCAAAAGGTACTACACGACAACTCTTATCGTAAAAATGCCCATCAACTTAAAACGACCGGAGAAAGATACGGAGGGGCGAATGCTGTGGCCGATTGGGCAGAGGCGCTAATGAAGGCTGGCATAAAATGGAAGCAATGATATTAGCAGCTGGTAAAGGAACAAGGTTACGTCCCGTTACCGACTATATTCCGAAACCAATGGTCCCCTTACACGGTAAACCGCTTTTAGAATGGGTAATGCTTTATCTCCTGTCTTATGGCATAACAGAGTATGTGATTGCCATCAGTTATTTAGCCGAGCAAATAGAGAACTATTTTGGAGATGGCTCTCGCTGGGGGATCAAGATAGAGTACGGGCGTGGTGCTTCTCCAGCCGGAAAAGCGGGAGAAGTTTGGCGCTGCCAGGATTTACTAAAGGATGAAGAGCGGTTTCTCGTTGTACCTGGTGACACGATATGTCATTTAAATTATAGGGAGTTTATGGAGTTTCATGACCAGCAGGGTGGTATGGTTTCAGTGGCTCTATCCACCCAGTATCGGTTAGAAGTTGGGCTGGCAGAAGTAGATAGTGATAGTAGGATTACTGCTTTTCTGGAAAAAACTAACCTAAATCGTCCCGTCAGTACGGGACCGTATCTTTTGGAAGCTTCGATTTTTTCCTATATCGAAAGGTTTAACCCGTCAAGGAACGAAGTGGACTTGCCCGGCGATGTTTTCCCTGTGTTACTGCGCGAAGGGAAACAGATAAATGGTTTTGTTCAGGATTATGATTGGTGGGACATTGGGAGACTAAATGATTATGAGGCACTTGCCCATATGCCACCGCAGCGAGCCGAGCTTATACTTTACGGCGGCGGAAAACATGTTACAGATGCATCAATCTTTTGACAACATTCATTACTAAGACAAGAAAATTAACCTGTCATGAGGTGAGAGATGAGCTTTATTAATAATCAAATTAAAGCCTTCATCTTTGATATGGATGGCGTACTTACTGATACTGTGGAATATCATTTTCAATCCTGGCAACAACTGGCTGATGAACTAACCATTTTTTTCCAGAAAAGACTATGAAAAGTTATTGGGGTTGTCACGTCCGGATTCAATGAAAATCTTTCTTCAAGGCCGTCCAACTACTGATTCGGAATTTCAACAATTGCTGAAAAAGAAGAATGAATACTTTTTGAAACTGATCGAACATTTGTCACCGGCCAATCTTCTGCCGGGAGTCAGCAACCTGCTTAGTACGATCAAACGAGCTGGCTTCAAATTGGCGGTAGCTTCATCCAGTAGGAATACACCGGTCATTTTAAACCG
>JARBTT010000269.1 GCA_029240055.1 Anaerosinus sp. | reverse complement strand
CCTTATCCGAGTGATTACATGGTAAATAAAAAACATGTTTTTCATTATAATAAATTAGCGCCATCGGCAGGTGCTTTGTGGGGAAATTATATATTTTTACAAGAATGGTTAGGCATATTGGTAGCGAGAGCAATATAATATAAAAGAGGTTTGATAAAAGGCAAAATTGGGGATTGATAGGATGAAGATAGTTATATTGGCAGGTGGGGGCGGAACACGGTTATTTCCCTTGTCTAGAACTTGTTTTCCTAAACAATTTTTAAAAGTTAATAATGATAAGTCGCTGCTTGCTCAAACTGTCATGCGTTTTTTGCCAGTAGTTCAGCCAAGTGATATTATTATTGTGACGAACGCTGACTATGTTTACCATGTACAAAGTGAGCTTGAGGAGTGTAATGCCAGTGCTGCACATATTGTATTAGAGCCTGCAGCTCGTAATACGGCACCGGCAATTGCTCTGGCAATGAAGTATTGTATGGAAGAACTTGCGTGCACAAATGATGAAGTTTTGCTCGTTACACCAGCAGATCATATGATAAAGGCAGAAGATTTATTTGTTAAGGCGATTAAACAAGCAGTTCAAATAGCCCAGAACGATAAATTGATTACTTTTGGGATAAAACCAGATAAACCAGAGACTGGTTATGGATATATTGAAACCGGTAAGGTTTATGATAGTGGTTATGAGGTAGTATCATTTAAAGAAAAACCAGAGTTCTTGGTAGCACAGCAATACTTAGAAAAAGGCAATTATTTTTGGAATTCAGGGATGTTTGCTTTTTCGATTGGTTTTATGATCAATGAGTTTGAAAAATATCAGCCCGAAATCATTGCGCATTTAGAAAAATCTTATGCGGAGGTCTTGGCTGATTTTAGCAGTATGCCAAATATTTCGATCGATTACGCCATAGCAGAAAAAGCTACAGCTGTTGTTACGCTAGAGTTGCCTTGTTATTGGAATGATATTGGTTCGTGGGATGCCATGTATGAGGTCTTACCCAAAGATGATTGTGGTAATGCTATGCATGGTGATTGTTTAGCAATTGATTGTAAAAATTCTTTAATCTTAGGGCGGGATCGGCTCATCGCGGGCATTGGGCTAGATGATGTATTGTTGGTGGAAACTGATGATGTTATTGTTGTGTCGAAAAAGGGGGAGTCTCAAAAGGTTAAGGAAGTTGTTGGTGAGTTAAAAAAACGTGGACGCAAGGAAGCAACGGAGCATACCACGGCTTATCGACCTTGGGGAAGCGTTACTACGCTTGGTGAAGGTCCGAGATATAAGATGAAAAAAATCCGAGTTCAGCCCAAGGGGGTATTGAGTATGCAAATGCATTATCATCGTAGTGAACATTGGATTGTCATTGCCGGTACGGCGAAGGTAACCATTGATGGCAAAGAAACTTGGGTGCATGAAAACGAGAGTATATTTGTACCACAGACGACGAAACATCGGCTAGAAAATCCGGGACAGATACCATTAGAAATCATTGAGATACAAAATGGCAGTTATGTGGGCGAAGACGATATTGTCAGATTTGATGAATAGGATGCGCAATAACTTTTCCATTGTATTTATGAAAAGGTTTTGATATGATAAGCGTAAAGAAGACGAATTGTGACATTTGGTTTTTATTAGATAGCGAAGATGAGAGGTGCAAATAACGTTGGAAAAGGTATTAGCGCAAATTTTATCAGAATTAAAGGACATAAATACACGGTTGGATAGTTTAGAAACGCGCCAAGCTGCAATGGAGCACCAATTGGTGGCATTTCAACAGTTTACTTTGGAGCGGTTTGATCGCTTAGAAGGCAAAGTCGATAGATTAGAAGTTAGAGTAGATAGATTAGAAGGTAAAGTAGATAAATTAGGGGTGCAGCAGACAAAAACGAATCTTATTGTAGAAAATGAAATAAGACCAGCGATTCAGGCATTGGCAGAGGGGCAAGTTTTGATGCAGGCGCAACTGGATCGGATTGAGAGCAAGGTTACAACACATGATGAATTTATTTTCAAGCGCATTAAATGATATAGAGTAGCCAATTTGGCATGAGATCACAGTGGTCATATAGACATGGCTGCTATTTTTTTGTAAAATTGAGATTTATGAGGAAAATACTATGGTGAAGCTACTATAGGATTCATTCTAGAAAAAATAATTAATTTATGTATTTTATAGACTATTTTCAGAAAAATATGGTATAAATAAGTAGAAAGAATTTGATAATGAAGATAGTGTTATAACAATTTTAGGAGAGTTTGCTATGAAAATATTAGTAACTGGTGGAGCGGGCTTTATTGGTTCCCATGTAATAGAAAAATTAATGCAAGAAGATTGCCAGATTACGGTCTTGGATAATTTACATACTGGATTGAGAGAAAATGTACCAGAAGGCATTGCCTTTGTTGAGATGGATATCTGCGATAAAGAGGTCATGGCTGTATTTGAAGAAGGCCAGTTTGATAGTGTGATTCACCTAGCAGGGCAAACCATGGTAGATGTGTCAGTGAAAGATCCGCTCTTTGATGCAAATATCAATCTGCTGGGAACGATTAATATACTGGAAGCATGCCGTAAAACTGGGGTTAAGCGCGTGGTATTTGCAACGACTGCTGCAACGTATGGTGATATTGAGCAGCTACCGGTTTTAGAGAGCTTTGAAACTACACCGACATCTTTTTATGGGCTTAGTAAGTTAACTGTAGAAAAATATTTACAACTGTATCATGAAC
>JARBTT010000068.1 GCA_029240055.1 Anaerosinus sp. | reverse complement strand
GTATTATCAAGAATCCTCATTGACTATTTAATAATACAAAAGTAAACGATACAAAAAATGCACGAAATAACTAATCAATAGTTATTCCGTGCATTTTTTATATTACGATATAAATTTCTACTAATTATAACCATATGTTTTATAAATAAATGTAAATATGGAAGGAAAAAGAAATATTTTGGCGAAATACATTCTTATACTAAAGTAATTATTGATTATAAGGATTTATTAATACACGACTGTACATACAAAAATTTCTTCAATACTATTTATCCTAGGGCTAGTAGCTAATTCTTAACTGGCATTGTTAAAACATTTTTAGTAAGAGATTAACGATAATTAGGAGGAGTTATTATGTTTTTCAGTAAAAAAAGTCCTACCATTTCGCATGGAAATTATTCTTTTCAACACCCATTGGCAGAAAAATTATTATCGATCAATAACGAGTCAATCGGCTATTTGATTGAATTACGACCAATTATAGAAAAAAATTGTGATCAAATCACAGAAAATTTTTATAATTGTGTTACGCAAAATAAAGAGATGGTCGATTTTATTAATAAACATTCTTCTATAAGTAAATTGAAACAAACTTTTCGCGATTTTTTGCATATGTTATTTGAAACCAATATTACCCCTGCATATTTTGGACGAATTCGCCATATTGGGGAAATTCACAATCAGATACATTTGCCTTCTAGTTGGTTTTTCTTAGCCTTTGGCGCACTGAAACAAAGCATCCTTCCTTATATCATGAATGCTTATAAATCAGATAGCGATCATCTATATAAAATTCTTTATGCCTTTGAACAATTAACCCATTTAATTGAAGCTGAAGTAATGGAAGCTTTTATCTGCTCTTATACTAAAGAACTCAATGAAAAAATTCTTGTTGAAGAAGCTCTACTGAAAGAGCAGCAAAACATTTTTGATCATGTGCGCGATTCTTCCCAGACTTTAGCCGCAGCTGCTCAAGAAACGACCGCTTCTACAGAGCAAATGGCTGAATCTGTAATAAAAATCAGCGAATCCTCAGAAAAGGTAAAAGATGAGTCTAATCAAACAAGGCTCATTGCCATAGATGGAGAAAAGGTTATTAATGAAACATTGGCGCAACTGTTGGATATGATGAAAGTTACTTCTCAAGTCCAAGAAAAAGTGGAATCACTCAATATTACGTCTAGATCAGTCGCAAATATTATTCAAACCATTACTTCGATCGCTTCACAAACGAATTTATTAGCATTGAATGCAGCTATTGAGGCAGCTCGTGCGGGAAACGCTGGTCGAGGATTTGCTGTTGTCGCTGATGAAGTAAGAAAATTGGCAGAGCAAAGTGCTGCCGCAGCTAATGAAATCGGTGATTTAATCAGAAAAAATAGTGAATCAACAAATGAAGTCGTAAATAGTATGACGGAGCAAGTTTCTACGCTGGAAAGAGTTGGGGTAGCATTTAAGGATAGTGCAGATCGCATGACCGATATTGCAAAATCGATTACCAATAACTATCACCAAGTTGATACGATTAATTACTCATTAACAACACTATCACAGACTTCCATCGAAATTGAAAAGGCTTCCGAAGAAGTAACAAACTCTGCTACTTCTTTAGCAAAAATGGTAACTAAAGATTTTTAAGAATTCATCTAATCCACTGAAAGTACTTATTGCTTCATTCCTCAAAGATGAAGTAATAAGTACTTTTTATAGTATAAGCAAATTTTCATTTACAACATTTATAACTTAGCTCAATTTAATAAATTAACAAAATCATAATATTTACTTAATACATTCTACCAGCACTTTCAATTATAATGAAATTAAAGTAAATGAATTTGCGAGGTGTTTAGAATGCATACCGTATTGATTTTAACTGTTTCAATTGGCAACGGTCATAATCAGGCAGCCTTCAACATCAATCAAAAACTTCACGCTGCTGGTTATGAAGTAAAAACAATTGACCTACTCCAAACTGAGCACTATGGCTTCAATACCTTTTTAAGCAAAGCCTACCAAAAGCTGATTGAGTACAAACCAGAACTTTTTCGTCATATTTGTAAAATGAGTAAAATCGACAAATTTGATAATGTAAAATATATGCTGGCAAAAATGAACCAGCGCATCATCGGCAGATTGGTTAAAAAGTACCAACCTGACATGATTATTTGCACCCATTTTTTCCCTTTAGCTGCTGCAGCAGCATACAAAAATAAATATTGTTCCTCATTTAAACTGGTTGGCATTGTAACGGACTATATTGTTCATCCCATTTGGGAGGTTGCAAATGTTGACCAGTATTTTGTTGCGCATTCTTCTTTAGTGAAACAATTTAAGCATTGCAGTAACCCTTTAACTATAGTCATTCCCAGTGGTATCCCGATCGGCTTAGACTTTATTCCGACGATTAGATCAACCGATATAAATAGAATTTTGGTCATGACGAGTGGTCAAACTGACCAAAGTATGCTGGATATGATCGCTGTACTCCAAGCATTACCTCGTCATATTGAGATCAGTTTTGTTACAGGAAAAGATACAGAGCGCAAGAAACAGTTAGATCAACTGACGACGGACAATACAAATTTCAAAATATACGGTTTTACCGATCAAGTAGCTTCATTGATGAAAACTACCGGCCTATTGATCACAAAACCCGGAGGCTTAACTGTGACCGAAGCCCTAGCAACTGCCACCCCATTACTGGTATTTTCACCTATTCCAGGCATTGAGGAAGATAATGCCCGCTTTTTAGAAATGAACCTTTTAGGCTATTGGGCTAGAAATAAAAATCAGCTAAACGAACTGATCACCGAGCTTTTACAATCTCCTGAAAAACGAATGCTCATATCGCAACGAATGTTGACACTTCAAAACTCTCAAGCTACAAATAGCATCGTACATTATTTAACCGCCGATATGGATCGTAAGGTGGCATTATGATAAAAAATTCAGTGCGCTATCTAAATTTTGGTCTATCTATGCTCGGTACATTTTCCGCCCCTATACAGTATCTCTTGGAATATCCTCATGACCCTAAATATTTGTGCATCACCCACAAAGCCTGTAACCTGGAAGCATTAAAACTAATTAAGGCGAGCGGTAATATGGAGGCTTCTGCAATTCTTGAAGACAATTTACATCATTTACAAGAAGGTGTAAAATGGGCAGATTTAGAGTTTAAAAATATCAATCATTTCTTTGACCCGGTTACACGTAAAGGATTATGGCGCTTCTCACCTAGTGTCTATGACTTTTCCGTCTATCTAAGCAAAGCCTGTCGCCATGCAAATAAACAAGATATTTCCAGCAGTTTCTTTTACCTAGGTGCTGCTACACATTTATTGCAAGATATGGCTGTTCCCCATCACGTATGTGGTTATTTATTCAATGGGCATAAAAAGTTTGAAAACTGGGTGCAATGCCATCTTGAAGAATTTTCTTGTCCTCCAAACCAAATAAGAGCAGTGAAAAAGCCACTAGATTTGTTGCTTCAGAGTGCTACGATCGCTAGAGAATTCATGTCGTTCGTGGGCGAAACAGCAACCGAAAAGCAGTATAGGTACGCTGCGCAAAATTTACTCCCAATTGCGCAGGCCAGCTCCGCTGATTTATTCGAATGGTTTATAAAAACAAAAATATTATTGAAACGTTAAACATATATGAAAAAGGTGATTGCCTCTTTATTTGGCCAATCACCTTTTTTGTATCTTAGTAATATTTATCGTAATGAACTAAACTTAATTTCTCCTTCCTGGACATAAAGAGAAACATATTTCAATGTATCTTTAAGAGTTTTTGTCGATGATCCTATCGATATTTTTGTACCAGGATAAATAAAATCAGAAACACGAATTCTACCTGATTTAAGCAGACGAAGAAGATTTTCAATGTTCGTTATACGTTGTCTGTTTTCTTCTATTCTTTCTGGCAGAGCCTGAAATTCAGCTTCATTCTTTTTGTAACGTTCCCGTTTTACAGCAACAAGCCGCTCTACACCTTGTTTTCGAATAAATGATATTGATCGATCCAATTCTTCATATAAAGTCTCATCTTTCTGGATTTCCGAACGAAGCTTTAACAATTCATCCTTTAAAAACGGGTTTATCGAAACTTCAAGTTCTGTCGTAACGCCCGATTTATTGCCAACGGTGGCAGCACGAATTACTTGTCCCGCTGATATCCTTCCGCCACGAATAAGTCCGCGCCGCCCTTCTATTATAACCCTACTACCTGCAAATACATTGCTATTCATAATAAAATCACTGACGATGACATCCTCATCAGCATAAACAGTCGCATTTTCTATAAATCCTACTACAAGGCGCTCACGAGCCTTGATAACACCACGGCTCATTCCCTGAATACCATTGCGAACAATAATACTATTTGCTTCTACCGTCCCTCCACAAATATTGCCACAAACTTCGACATTTCCGCCCGCTTTTACACAAAAGTCAGGTTGTACTGTCCCCTTTACAATCACACTGCCTTTGAAATCTATGTTTCCCGTATTGTAGTCAACATCGCCTTCAATTACTATAATAGGTATTACATTGATACGCTTGTCGAGAAATACATGTAAATGTCCATCTATAGCAGCATAAAGACGCCAATTATCAACACAAATAGTATTCTTACCAACAGGCATAGGGATATCTTTTCCTGGCTTCGGTAAGATTTCTTTACCAAACACGTCTATTCCTGATACGCCAGGAGTTGCAGGAACTTTCTCAACTAGAAGCTTTGCTTCTTCAACACAAAGAAAACTGTTAGTTTCTTTAAAATCAACTCGCCCGTCTTCCTGTTCCTCTGGACGCCCTTGGCTATCAGCATCAAAATAATATTTTAAATAAGCCTTTTCTCCATTACGAGGCTCAATACCACGAGCACAAACGATATTTTGTGCAAAACGTGTTTCCGTCAAGGTCGCTAGAATACAATCGTCAATGCCATAGACTACACCAGCATCTCTTAACTTATCTGCAAGTTGTGAAATTGTGGCTGTAGGAGCATCCTTAGCTATAGAAATATCAATCATAGCTTCTAGACGATTGCTTCTTACTTTAACACTAATATTCCGCACCGGCTCAATTGATGATGAACTGATAATAAGCGCAGGTCTACCACTAGCCTCTTTAATCACATTAAAAACAAAAGCCTGGTCAAAATCGGTCAATTTTCTTTCGCTCAGTTCTTGAAGTATACTGCCCCTTAATACTGGTTTTCCTCCATTTACAGGTGCCCAGACACAAAGAAAAACTTCCTTATCCGTGATAGTAACTTGATACCGTCCATCTTTTTTCGGTAAGCAATTCATAATAAGTGCGGGCATTCCCATAGCTTCCTTAATAACAGTAGAAATAAACTCCTGATCAAAATCCAATAATTTTTTATTCTTTAAATCTTGAATAATAGCAGCCTTTGATACTGGTATTCCGCCGTTAAGCGGCGGCCAAACACTCAGAAAAACTTCTGTATCAGTTACAGCAATCTGATACCGACCGTCCATAGTCGAGAAAACTATTTTATCCATAAAATACCGCCTCATGATAATTTATTATATATTCTTGTCTGTGCTACACTTACTGATTGGCTCTAACACTGTTATTTCGCAAGTATATTACTACGACTATAAGTACATTAATTTATTTTCTGCGCTATCAAAGCGATGAATGAAAGCTTTTATAATATATACCTAGATACTCGTGATAAGACTATTATTTCTTAATAGGAATTTTATCCTATGTAGGAAAATTACTATAGAACTTTAGTATGTATTTAACTAAATTTACATTTTTTTGATAATTGAATTCTTAAAAATACTTTCTTTGAAAACTATAAAGTAAGGACTGATAAATCACAAAAGAAAAAGCGCGGTTCATTAAAACCACGCTAAAAACTTATTGTCCGTATTCTCTTTTATTCTATTTTATGCCGTTATAATATCATGGATTAACCGCGGCACATCAGCCTTATCTTCAATATATATATTTTGATAGATTTTTTCTACAACCTCAGCTACCGCTTCCTGGTTTGCATGAATCGTGGCCAACGATTCTCCTTTGCTAACTTTGTCGCCAACTTTTTTATGCAGTACTAACCCGACCGCCAAATCAATTTTCGATGCTTTCGTTGCCCGCCCTGCTCCGAGTAACATTGCCGCTGTTCCAATAGCATCAGCTACGATTCTGGCTACCACACCATCCTTTTTCGCAGGAACTTCAATTCGATAATTGGCCTGTGGCAGCTTATCTGGATAATCAACCACTTCTGGATTGCCACCTTGATTTATAATAAACTCTTTGAACTTCGCCAAAGCTTTTCCATTTTGCATTACTTCTTGTAGCATTACTTTTGCCGCATCTAACGAAGTGGCTTTTCCTGCTAAATAGGACATTTGACTCCCCAAAACTAGGCAAAGTTCCTCCAAATCTTTCGGTCCTTTCCCCTGCAGGGTATCAATTGCCTCTTTGACCTCTAGTGCATTGCCTATCGCAAAACCTAACGGCTGACTCATATCCGAAATCACTGCCATCGTTTTCCGACCAACATTATTTCCGATCCGCACCATAGCTTCTGCCAATTCTTTCGCATCTTCTTCAGTTTTCATAAAAGCACCAGCGCCAGTTTTGACATCCAAAACAATAGCATCTGCGCCTGCTGCAATCTTTTTACTCATAATCGAACTAGCAATCAAAGGAATGGAATTAACGGTTGCAGTCACATCACGCAAGGCGTAGAGTTTTTTATCGGCTGGTGTTAAGTTACCACTCTGCCCAATAACAGCAATTTTATGATGATTCACCAAATTGATGAATTCTTCTTTTGCAATCTCCACATGAAAACCAGAAATCGATTCTAACTTATCAATCGTACCACCCGTATGACCAAGCCCCCTCCCTGACATCTTCGCCACTGGAACGCCAATAGCCGCCACGAGTGGTGCAAGCACCAAAGTAGTCGTATCACCTACACCACCAGTAGAATGCTTGTCAACCTTTATTCCTTCAATCGCTGATAGATCAATCGTATCCCCTGACTCAACCATTGCCATCGTTAAATCGGCACGCTCTTTCTCAGTCATATCTTGAAAAAAGATTGCCATTGCCAAAGCACTCACTTGATAATCAGGTATTGTGCCTTTTGTATAACCTTCAATAATAAAGTTAATCTCAGCTGTTGTTAGCTCTTTTCCATCCCGTTTTTTCTCGATCAAATCTACCATTCTCATCAAAAATTCTCTCCCCTCGAATTAGCGTAACTCTTGTAAAAAGCTCGTACCATGACTTGGCAATTTAACCGCAAAATTTTCCGCCACAGTAGCCCCGATATCCGCAAAGGACTTCCGCACAGCCAGCTCACTGCCACCAGTAAGCTTTGGCGAATATACAAGTAAAGGTATATATTCTCGCGTATGATCTGTTCCCCGGTATGTCGGATCATTGCCATGATCGGCCGTAATAATCAGTAACTCTTCCTCGGTCAGTTTAGCCAATACCTTTGCTAGTTCTACATCAAATTCTTCAATTGCTCGCCCATACCCTTTGGCATCACGACGATGTCCATACATAGCATCAAAATCAACCAAATTCATAAAGCATAGCCCAGTAAACTCTTCGTCCAGCAAAGCAATAAATTTATCCATGCCATCTTTATTGGATACAGTACGAATTGCTTTTGTAATCCCTTCACCATCAAAAATATCGGCAATTTTGCCAATCGATATCACATCGTTTTTTGCTTCTTTCAATGCATCTAGCACCGTAGGCGCTATAGGTTTCAAAGCATAATCATGCCGATTGGAGGTACGAGTAAAACTGCCAGGCTTCCCCACAAAAGGGCGCGCAATGATGCGTCCTAATTTATATGGCTCATCAAGCGTAATCTCCCTACAGAATTTACAAATATCATAAAGTTCAGCAAGCGGCACGACCTCTTCATGGGCGGCAATCTGCAATACCGAATCAGCCGATGTATACACGATAATCGCACCTGTTTCCATATGTTCTGCACCTAATTCATCAATAATTTCTGTGCCACTGGCTACTTTATTACCAATCACCTTACGACCGGTTTTTTCCTCAATCCGTGCAATCAATTCAGCCGGAAAACCTTCGGGAAAAACACGAAAAGGTTTTTCAATATAAAGCCCCATCATCTCCCAATGCCCCGTCATCGTATCCTTACCATTAGAAATTTCCTGCGCCTTTCCGTAATAAGCCAACGGCTTTTTCGCTGGCAGTATGCCCTCTAATGACCGAATATTACCAATCCCCAACTTCGCCATATTCGGTATATTGAGATTTCCACAAGCCTTCGCAATATTCCCAAAAGTATCTGCCCCGCTATCATCAAACTTCCCAGCATCCGGCGCTTCTCCTATACCAAGTGAATCTAAAACAATAATATGCACACGTTTAAACGTCATTGATTTCATATTTCGTTACCTCCAACCGTCTTTTCATTCTATTATACTAGAAAAAGAAGCCAGAAACAGTAGCTGATAAAATACTAACTAAACTCGCTCCATAAATAAGTCTTAAGCCAAACCGCGCAACGATGTCCCCTTGCTTTTCTTGTAAAGCTTTTACCGCCCCAGCTATAATTCCTACCGAGGAAAAATTGGCAAACGATACGAGAAAAACGGAAACAATACTGACAGTTCGTGGTGATAGCGCTGTACTTTTTCCTAAATCCAGCATCGCAACAAATTCATTAGCTACCAATTTCGTTGCCATGATACTACCTGCCCCCACCGTTTCATGCATCGGTATTCCCATTACAAACGCAATTGGAGCAAAAACGAACCCTAACATATGCTGAAAGGTAACTCCGAAAACTGCTGCAAAAATCCCGTTTACCATGCCAATTAACGCTACGAAACCAATCAACATAGCTCCTACAATAACTGCTACACGAAAGCCATCCATAATATATTCACCCAGCATTTCAAAAAAGGATTGCTTCGTTTCTACCTCTACTTCCAAACTATCCTCCTGCGCCGTTACTTCATAGGGATTGATAATGGATGCAATAATAAAACCCCCGAAGAGATTAAGTACCAATGCGACCACCACACACTTAGGTTCAATCATTTTCATATAAGCTCCAACAATCGACATAGACACAGTAGACATTGCCGAAGCGCACAACGTATATAAACGATGCTCAGGCAATAATCCCATTTGCTTTTTCACCGAAATAAATACTTCGGATTGCCCTAAAATTGCCGATGCGACCGCATTATAGGATTCCAACTTTCCCATGCCATTAACCTTACTTAAAACAATCCCAATATATTTTATGACAAAAGGTAAAATTTTAGTATATTGTAAAATACCAATTAATGCAGAAATAAAAACAATTGGCAATAAAACGCTAAAAAAGAATGCTACCTGCTCACCTTTCGCCAGTCCACCGAAAACAAAACCAATACCTTCCATAGCAAAAGAAATTAAAATTGAAAAAACAGCGGCAAACCCACCGATGAAAACCTCTCCGATCTCCGTATTAATCAATACGAACGCCAATAAAAATTGCAATATCAACATGATAAAAATAGAACGATAACGAATCTGTTTTCTACTGTTACTTGCAACATAAGCAAGCAAAAACACCACGAGTAAGCCCACCACCGCCAACAAATAGTTCATGGTATCCCCCCTTAGCTATTACTTTTTATCCATGTCACTTGACTTAAATGAACCAGGTAATAATTGTTCCATCGTCCATTCCTCAATATCACCATGTAAATTAGCCAAATAAATTTTGGTATCCCCTGTACAAAATTCGGATAAAACTTGTCGACAAGCACCACAAGGCGAAACTGGTTCTTCGGTATCTGCAATCACGGCTAACGCTTCTATTTTATGTTCACCTTCGGAAATTGCTTTGAAAATTGCGGTACGTTCTGCGCAATTGGTCAAGCCAAAAGATGCATTTTCAATATTACAGCCATGATATATTTTCTGACTATCACCAACTACCGCTGCTCCTACTTTAAAATTTGAAAATGGTACATACGCGTATTCACGCGCTATGGTCGCTGCTCGAACTAGCCTTTCTTTCATACTATCACCTCCTATTGTTGAATTTTGCAATATTCATTTAATTTATTTCTTAAACAAATTAAACGCCATAAAAACAATTTGATGCTCCGCAATAGTAAATTACATTCATGCAATCATGTTGTTATAAAACTTGCGATTTGATTTTTAATATAACTCTACTAAATAACTATTTTAAATTATTTATTTCGAGAAGCATCTTAGCATACTGGTCTTTGTTTATGTAAATTTTTCCTTTTCTCACAAAAACCAACCCCACACTATTCAATTTATCAACACATCTACTAATCGTTTTTAAACTTACCCCTATTTCATCAGCAATTTGTTGTCGTTTTTTACCAATGAGTAATACATCAGCATTACTTTTTCTCTCTTGATAGTACTTGATAATGTAATCTTGAACTTTGTATATACCTGTCAAAAAATTAGCAGCTCCAGTTTTGCTTGCAGTAGAATACATTTTCTTAGCAATAATTTGGGATATTCTTAACAAGACTGTATGATCGCATGCAATCCATTTTGTAAAATCTTTCGCAGAAATTACTAACATCTTACACTTACTAACAGTTGCAACTGTACTAACGTATTCCAACTCACCCGCCAGAATTTCCAGCTCGCTAACAAAACTAATCGGCCGTATTTTCTCGAAAACATAAATACGCCCATTTTCAAATTCATTAAAGACCTTCAATTCACCCCCAATAAGAATATAGGCATACTCTACTTTTTCTCCTTTTCTTATTACAGTCTCACCTGCAGGTATTTTTTTAAAAAAAACTTTTTTTCTTATCTCTACAGGCATTCCTACTAGCAATTCCTGTAACTGAGGTTCACAAAAAACTGACTCATCAAATTGCATAATTAACCTCGCAAATTTCAAATTATATCTGTATGTTAACGCCTACATTCCTAGAATTATGAGAATAACCTAAAATGAAAAGCTTAACCCCCTATTCATTCTAATTCTTCTAATAGGCTTTTAAAAGGTCACATGTCCTTTTTTTGTAAAATTATAACATACCAAATTTCTCATGATATGAAAAATCGTCAAGTTGTATTAATAAAAAAGTAACTGATCCAGTCGATTATCTTCTAACAGGTTTCCATATTAAAGAATGTATAATAAATCTTATTCCATCAGCAAATCCTTGGTTATAATAAAGTTCTCCTGTAACTACTTCTTTTGTCACAAAATTATCATATAATTTACTTATCATTTTTAGCTCTTCTTCAGATAAAGCCTTTACAAATTTTTTTTCTATTTCATCATTCTCCGATTTTGCCGAATAATACGCCTCCGATACTTTGTCTAAATTTCTCAAATCACTGTCATCATGGGCACTTCTTAACTCTTTCATCACAACTTCCAAAACATCCATATTTTCCACCCCTTATAAATACTTTAGTAAGAATATTTATGTCAATTTATAACTTTTAGTCATATTTTACTTCAAACCATTTATCAGTTACACCATATAGTTTAGCTAACTTGATCTTATTAGAATTCTTAAATTATCTATCTTCAAACACTATTTAGTTTGTACAACCTCATTATATTATCACTTTTGGTCATATGTCAATATTTTTATGACATTTGGTTATAATTATTATAATATTACTTTTAGTCATATTATAATAACATCTAAGAAGGTGATTGTAATGAAGCAGTTTGGACAAAATCTCCAAAAACTAAGAACAAATAATAATATGACTCAAGAAGATTTAGGAAAACTATTAAACGTTTCTCAAAGTACAATTGCTTATTACGAATCAGGCAAGAAGCAACCATCTTTAGAAACAATAATCGTAATCGCTGATTATTTCCGAGTTAGCGTTGACTATCTCCTTGATAGAGTGAACTCATTCAATTCCACATCACAAATAACAGATATATCACAAGATAATTTGAATCTACTTCGTAAAATTAACAACCTTCCAGATGCAGACCGTAAGGAAATCGAATCCTATATCCAATATAAAGAACGTAGTAAAAAGGACAATGATTAATCTAAATGAGCATAGTAT
>JARBTT010000067.1 GCA_029240055.1 Anaerosinus sp. | reverse complement strand
CATTTGCCCACAGCTTAACTTACCTTCCCGACATTGTCCTAATACACAAGGTGGCAAAGCCTGTTCATATAATGCTAACGATAATTTACGAAGCAGCATCACCTTTTTCACCGATAATTCACGAATTTCCCATTGTGCATTCATACAAGTGCGATCAGCTAACATAGAGATATCGGCACGGGCGTTCGTGGAAATAATGACTTTCACTTGATCACAGTTGAGCAAAAAGAACAACGCTTGAGCCTCACCATATTTTTCAGCAATGCGCTTACGGAATGCCTTGATACGCTTTGCTAATTCTTTATATTCTTCACAAAATATGGACTGTTTAATCGTTTCTGGCACTTTTACCGCTCTCGTCTCATCATATAACAATTCAGTTAAATTCTCACGGTAATTTGCCGTAATTCTATGACGCAGTTGTTGATGATAGGTTACTAGGCTACACATCATCCCAAAGGTGGTTCGTGCTTGTTCAGCAATACTTGAATGTCCATAACTGAGTACACGCTCTACGACACCTTTTGCTTTCGCTGGCGCTTCCTCACCCCATTTGGCAATTGATTCGGATGGTGCAATCTTCATTGTACTGGTCATGGCGCCAAAGCCAACCTTCATGTCAAGATCCGTAAATTTATCCAATAGAATCAAGTTGTCTTCTGGGTTTATACTAGCAAAATACTCTTGATAAAAAGTTTGTAGCAAGTCCATCTTCTTACTATTTTCCTGTTGCTCCATTACTAACTGAGTGATGCGCTTTGGCAAACACAGCTTTAACTGGGCAAGTTCTTCGGTAAATAACGCTCCATATGTATCATCCATAAATAGACGGAATAAATCAATTAATTTGTCACCTGCCATAGCAACACAAACATTCGTCTTTGTAACAAGGGGCAATATATAACGGGCATCCTCGATTGGAATCCCATATACATAATTTGTTAACTTCGGGCGACCTTTAAATTCGCCTTCTTTTAATGCTGACATCTTCGCGTAAAGCGCAAAAGCTGCCTGTGTAAGTTCTTCGGCTTCTTGATTGTCTGCTTCCTCTAACTTTGGTAACATATACGACTCACGATTCATCGTTACATACCGTTGACTTTGCTGTACGTAAGAATCTTTTAGTTCACAAATTAAGGTACTTTGCAAGCGATTGATGCCTTCAAAAATAAACGAAAGATTACACGTTCTTAAAAAATCACGTACTTCACTTTCTGTTAGATTACAAATATCATGCGCTTCAAAAAAAGCTTCTACTTTATTAATACCTGTTGCTTCAAATTGAGCAATTTTCATTCCATTCACTCTCCAGTTATTCCTGTGCATAAATTACATATCGGTATATTATAACAATAAATCTTATCCTAATGCAATTACTTGCCCTAACCATACCTAGTATAGATTTATGCCTTTAAAATTTATCATCCAAACCTATAGATAAATGGACTATCACAACGCTTTGTAATAGTCCATTTATCATATGTCTATTTTACTTTCGTCTTATTCATCATCGCCTGCGAAATGATGCTAAAAGATTTCTCTACCAATTCCTGCAAACGTTCATATTTCTCCTCTAGATAAAGTGCACCAAGTAAGGATTCAAAGCCTGTACTTGCTCTATATTCGGCAACTGTAGCACTCTTCGGCACATGACTTTTTGCATTACGTCCACGCCGAAATACCGCTTTTTCTTCTTCGGTTAACAGCTCTTCAATGCCATGATAAGCAACAGATTGCCAAGAAGCCGATACGATTTGTGCCCCAAAGCTATGTAAAACTTGCACTTTATTCTGTTCATGTGCTAAGAGTCTGCCACGCACATATAAGTTAAAATAGGCATCCCCTATATAGGCAAGGACGAGTGGGTTCAAGGCATCCACTCGAATCTCCTTATACTTTTGCTTGACGGCCCCTAACTCATCAGGCTGAAGAACACTATCAACTAAAAATTTAAAATGATCAAACTTCATTATTTCTTCCACCTAATCCCCGTAGGTGAATCCTCTAATGTTACCCCAATCGCATTCAGCTCATCACGGATTTTATCAGCAGTTGCCCAATCTTTAGACACTCTTGCTTGTTGACGAAGTTCAATAATAATTTTCATTAGATCTTCTACCATTTCTTCATCCTCCTCACTCGTTTCTTCTCTTACCGCTACTAAGATACCCAAAATGTCTGCCATATCTTCATATACGCTGCGAGCGACCGCAAATGCTACACTGTCATGCATAATCTTACCAGTCGTAACTGCATGATAATACACATTGATTTCTTTTGCTAGTGCAAACATATTGCTTAGAGCCAACGCTGTATTGAAATCATCATCCATAGCTACATAAAAATCCTGTTTTGCTTTTCTTGCAGCATCCACAAGTGCTGCCCCTATATCGCTAGCTTCACCTACTGGTTGTTTTTCAAGTTCTATACAATTTAACATGGCTGTTTTCAAACGTTCCAAACTACGCGCCGATTCATTCAAACGTTCATCACTAAAATCAAGTGGACTGCGATAATGTGTCTCTACAATAAAAAACCGTAAAACTTCCGCTGGATACTGTTTTAAGATATCAAGAACAGTAAAGAAATTATTTAGTGATTTACTCATTTTTTCTTCATTGATTGTGATAAATCCATTATGCAACCAATATTTTACGAATGCATGAGAGTTCCCACAACAGGCTTGTGATTGTGCAATTTCATTTTCATGATGAGGAAAAATAAGGTCACTGCCGCCACCATGAAAATCAAAAGTTTCACCTAAATATTTGAGAGACATCGCTGAGCATTCAATATGCCAACCAGGGCGCCCCGCCCCCCAAGGACTTTCCCACGCAGGTTCACCAGATTTTGCACTCTTCCAAAGGGCAAAATCCATTGGATGTTTTTTACGTTCATCAATATTAACGCGCGCACCAGCTTGCATATCTTCTAATTTGCGTCCACTTAATTTACCATAGTCCGCAAATTTTTCAACGCTATAATAGACATCACCATCGACTTGATAAGCATAGCCTTTTTCCACTAAGGTAGCAATCATCGCAATAATTTCATCGATATGATCGGAAACCTTTGGATAAATATCAGCACGGGTAACATTTAGTTTATCCATTACTTCAAAATAAGCCTGAATATATCGTCCAGAAATATCAGCCCAAGTTAGTTTTTCTTGATTGGCTGTACGAATGATTTTATCATCTACATCCGTAAAATTTTGTACATGTTTTACCTTGTAGCCTGATTTTTTCAAATAACGTTTAATTACATCCCAAGTCACAAAAGGTCTAGCATTGCCAATATGTGGATGATTATAAGGTGTAACCCCACAAACATAAATACTAGCTTCACCGGCAACTTGTGGCACAAACTCTTCTTTTTGTTTGGTTAACGTATTATAAACTTTTAACATTGTCTTTTCCCAGCTCCTTTTCCATCTTTTTGATTCTGGTTTCTAGCTGTTGGATATTTCTATGCATACACATGAGCATTTCTTCTTCTGGGTCTGGTAGATTACCATGTGACAAATCAACATCCTTTTCTTCCTCTGCCTCTCTATCGGTGTCAATAGCCTCTAACTTCATTCTATTTTCTTCGGCAATTTGCTCTGGTGTCTTTATTTTTTTACCATACATCAAGACGACTTTACCAGGAATACCGACTACAGTCGCATTCGCTGGAACTTCTTTCAATACCACCGATCCTGCTCCAATTTTCGCATGATCACCTACAGAAAAAGAACCCAGTACTTTTGCACCCGAAGCAACAACAACATTATTGCCGATGGTAGGGTGACGTTTTCCTTTTTCTTTTCCTGTCCCGCCTAAAGTAACACCTTGATAAAGGGTAACATTCTTGCCTATTTCGGCAGTTTCACCGATAACGATTCCTGAGCCATGATCGATAAATAAACCTTCCCCAATCGTTGCTCCCGGATGAATCTCAATACCTGTTAAAAACCGCGCAAAATTAGAAATCATCCGTGGAAACAAGATCCAGCCCTTTAAATAAAAATAATGTGATAATCTATGAAACCAAATGGCATGTAACCCTTGATAGCAAAAAATTACTTCCCAAATACTTTTCGCCGCAGGGTCACGATCAAATACCACACGAATATCTTTTCTCAAGCGTGCAAACATTGTACTACAACTCCCCCATTTTTCACTAAAAATACATAAAAAAAGACCATCATCTCATTACAGAGACGATGGTTCGTGGTTCCACTCTGTTTAGGCAAATAAAATTACTTACCTCACTCAATACATATAACGGCTGCTACCGACTTAGTCTACTAAATCTTCGACTAAATTGCTCCTGGGTGCATTTGGGTGGCTTCCTTCCTAGTACTAATTACAGCTACGATAGTACCTCTCTGAAGGAGGAAGTTCACTTACTCTCCCAATCAACGCATTTATCTATTTATCATTCTATGTAAGCGAACATTTATTAGCACCTAAGTTTTTGCTTAATTTAGACTACTCATCGTTGCATCAATACGAGCAATCACGCGTTCACGACCTAACACTTCAATTAGGCGAACTAGGTCTGGGCCATGCATTTGTCCTGTCATCGCCACACGAATTGGCATAAATACCTTTTTCCCGCCAACTTTTAGTTCCTTGGTAATCGCCTTTAAAATAGGTTTGATATTTGCTTCATTCACTTCTTCTAACGCATTTAATTTTTCTTTAAACAAAGCAATGACAGCAGGAATTTCTTCGTCCAGTAAAACATCTTTTGTTTCTTGATCTTCAATCACAACAGCATCTTTAAAATAGATGTCAGCATAATCGACGACTTGCGCTACATAGCTCAAATGATCTTGGATAACAGCAATGAATTTGACTAGTTTATCTTTATCCTCTGCAGTTAGCTCGCCATCGATATAACCTGCTTCTACTAGATGAGGAATTGCTAAAAATGTGATTTTTTCAGCACTTGCTGTTTTCATATAATGGGCATTAATCCAGTTTAATTTATCAATATCAAATACTGCTGGATTTTTTGCTACGCGATCCATCGAAAACTCTTGGATAAGTTCTTCTGATGAGAAAATTTCTTGTTCACTGTTTGGCGCCCAACCAAGTAATGCAAGGAAGTTGTCAATTGCTTCTGGTAAATAGCCCAGTTTGCGATATTGATCAACGGAAGTTGCACCATGGCGTTTACTCATCTTGCTACGATCTTTTCCTAGGATAAGGGAAATATGACCAAAAATAGGCACTGGTAATTCAAGTGCTTGATATAACACAACTTGGCGTGGTGTATTGGACAGATGTTCTTCAGCCCGAATAACATGACTAATTTTCATTAATGCATCATCAAGTACTACCGCATAGTTATAAACTGGCGTACCATCTGATTTTACAATAACGAAATCGCCAACACCATTAGATTCAAAACTCATTTTGCCACGAACTAAATCATCAAAAACAATTTGTTGATTCGTTGGTGTTCTAAAGCGAATCGTAGGCTTTCTACCTTCAGCAATAAATTTTGCTTCTTGCTCTGCCGTTAATTGACGACATTGCCCTTGATATATTGGCATCTCATTCTTTGCCATTAAAGCATTACGTTCTGCTTCTAATTCTTCATCAGAACAGTAACAGTAATAGGCTTTACCCTCAGCGAGAAGTTTATCCGTAAACTTTTTATAAATTTCAATACGTTCTGTCTGACGGTATGGACCATATTCGCCACCCACATCAATCCCCTCGTCCCAAGTAATCCCTAACCACTTTAACGCTTCTTTGATATTTTCTTCGGACTCCTTGGTTGAGCGTGCTCTATCTGTATCTTCGATTCTTAAAATTAATTTACCACCTGTTTTTTTAGCAAGTAACCAATTAAATAATGCTGATCTTGCACCACCAATATGAAATGGACCTGTTGGACTTGGTGCAAATCGTACGCGTACTTCTTCTGACATAAAAATTAAGCCTCCCACAATATTCGTGTAATATTTATTTTAACAGAATTTTTCTCACTATGCAAAAGTCTACACAAAATAACTGAGATACTTGAACTATCTCAGTTATTTCTAATAGAGAGTGTTACAAGCATCTTGTAACACTCTCTTGAATTTTAAGGTTGTGTGTTTTTTTAAACATACTTTAATATATTATATCATTTTATTCTAGTTTTTCAACTTTTATTGCACGCGAAAGATGAAAAAACCATCTTCAACTTCCGGTGTTAAAAGTGTATGAAACTTCGCTGCGCTGGTACTCACTGGAACAGCCTCGGTAGGTGAAATCGCAAAGCGCCAAAATAATGTCTGATCACACCATAACTCGCCGATAAAATTATCCTCGATGGTTTCAAAATGAACATCAAAATTCATGGCTAAACATTGTCTTGGTATAAGTAATGCTCCCATAAGAAAAATTGCCCATACTAACTTACGCATAATTTATTGCCTCCTCATTCGACATGAATATGCTTGTTAATATGTGCAAAACAATAAAATTTATGCAAAATTATAGTTTCATGATGCCGACGACTGCATAGCTTGCAATCCCTTCCTGTGTGCCAGCAAACCCTAATCCTTCGGTTGTCGTCGCTTTCACATTGACCTGACTTAATTCGCATTGCATCACTCTGGCAATATTTTCATTCATTTGCGGAATAAAACTCGCCAATTTCGGTTTTTGTGCTACTATCGTTGCATCAATATTATTTACCTTATAACCTGCCTGCCCAATGATATCTCGTACTTTTTCTAGCAATATCATACTAGAGATTCCTTTATAACTGTCATCATTATCAGGGAAATGCCTACCAATATCACCAAGTGCGGCAGCACCAAGCAAGGCATCTTCAATCGCGTGTAATACTACATCGGCATCAGAATGTCCAAGTAAACCTAAGGTATGTGGAACTTCTACCCCACCCAAGATTAACTTACGACCTTCTACCAATTTATGAACATCATATCCCATGCCAAATCTAATCATAATTTTTTCACTCCTTTTTTGAAAGTTTCTTTAACGTCAGAAACAAATGTAGATACTCCAGAAACCAAACGTGAGACAGCACCTTTTCGCAAAAATGCCTCAGCAATAATAAAATCTTCTGGCGTTGTTATTTTTAAATTACTATAATCACCTTTGACCACTTTTACTTTTATGCCTAACCGTTCTACTAAACTGGAATCATCAGTGCCAAGAAAATGATCCTCCGCTGCTTTTTTATAGGCATTTAAAATAATCTCTCTTTGGAAACCTTGTGGCGTTTGTACCGACCATAAGGTATTACGCTCTGGTGTTGCCATGACAACCTGATTTTCATTTACAATTTTGATTGTATTTTTAGCTGGAACGCCTGTAACTGTTGCACCACTTCTCCTTGATTCTTCGACAACAGCCGTAATCACCGCAGCGCTGGTAAGTGGCCTAGCGCCATCATGTACCAAAACAATATCCGTATCCTCATGCAAAGCGGCAAGCCCGTTGGCAATCGAATATTGTCTTTCTGTACTTCCAGCGATCACTTGCCAAGGTTTTAAGTTGGGTACTGCTCTTAGTAGTGTTGTTACAACAGCAACTTCTTCTGGAGCTACCACAACAATTAAATCATCAATGGCTTCACAATTAGAGAAAGCCAATACTGTATGTACTAAGATAGGTTTACCAAGAAGTTCTAGGAATACTTTATTTATTCCGACTTCCATTCGTTTACCTTGTCCAGCAGCAGGAAAAATTGCCGTTACCATACGATCCCTACCTTTATTTAAAATTACTTGTTTTATCAAATGTCACTTCATGACGAATCACTGTATGTTTTATAATACTATATTTCTTAATAACATTCAAAATAATACTTTCCTAACTCTATAAACGCAAAAAAATTCTGCACTCAAACGAGAATGCAGAACGATATAGAACCTATAGTTTTTATATCAGTAAGTAGAGTTAATTAAGCACCTTTTTCTGCCGCTCTTGGCTTAGCGAATATCATTCTACCGGCTGCAGTTTGAAGTACCGAGGTAACAACAACCTCGAGCGTTTCATTCATATGCTTTTTACCACCCTCAACGACAATCATCGTACCATCGTCGAGATAAGCTACCCCTTGCGCCATTTCTTTACCATCTTTTACAACAGTAACAACCATGTTTTCCCCAGGAATAACGACTGGTTTAACCGCATTTGACAGTTCATTGATATTCAAAACTGGAACACCCTGCAGTTCTGATACTTTATTTAGATTATAGTCATTGGTAATGATTTTACCATGTACCAATTGACCCAATTTTACCAATTTAGAATCTACTTCAGAAATATCATCAAAATCGCGCTCATCAATTTGCACATACATACCAAATTCTTTTTGAATACGATTTAAAACATCAAGACCACGTCTACCACGATTCCGTTTTAGTAAATCAGAAGAATCTGCAATATGTTGTAATTCTTCTAGAACAAAGACTGGGATCAAAATCGTACCTTCAATAAAACCACTTTGACAAATATCAGCAATACGACCATCGATAATAACACTTGTATCTAAAAGCTTATAATGACGTTCATCTTCATTAGATTGATCCTTGTCTTTTCCTTTTTCCCTAACCATTCTCGGTATGAATTCAAATAACCCCGCGATTTCATCGCGTTTCTGTATGGTAATGTGAATCCCCAAATATCCCAATACGATGCTTAGCACAATCGGGATATAATTTCCCACAAATGGAATCGGCGAAAATGCTGAACCTAATAAATTTGCAATGATAAGTCCGATAGCCAAACCCACAGCACCTGCGATAACATCATGAATAGGCATCTTGCTAAGTTGTACCTCTACCCATACCGATAACTTCAACAATTTGTTGACCAAGTATGGGGAAATAAAGAAGCCAATACCACCCCCGATAACGCCACCTAATAAAACTGATAACAAATTTGTCATCGTAATACCGAAGATCCCCATTTTCAAGAACTCAGCACTAATTAAAAGTGTCAATAACGGATTTGCAAATTTCATAAGAACCAAACCAAGAATCGCCATTAAAATCGTAATAACCAAACGTAAAACTTTATCTAACACTTTTTCACCTCCTTCCAAATATTACAATATTTTTTTTACGAATACAAGCTTATTCTACCCATAACCCAATAAAAAAATACGTCAGTTACCTGGCGTATTTTTATCAAGCATTTCATACATCCACGTCTCTACAGAAGAAGCATCTTTATCGCAAGCTAATACTAGCTCACTCACTAATATTTGCTTTGCAGTGTCCAATAACCTTCTTTCCCCTGTAGAAATTTTTTTTGCACGGTCTTGTAAAACTAAATTTCTTACGATTTCAGCTACATCATATATACTACCACTTTTAATTTTTAATAAATTTGCGTTAAATCTTCTATTCCAACTACCCGTTACTATTTCAGGTTCACTCTGAAGTACCACAACGACTTTTTCAACTTCATCTTGCGTAATGACTTCACGCAATCCAATATTTTCAACATTGTTTAATGGTATCATAACTTTCATACCGCCAAAAGGCATCCGAAGGACATAATAGGATTTTGTTTCTCCCATTACCTCGCATTCCTCTATACCTTCTATGATACCGGCGCCATGCATTGGATAAACTACCTTATCACCTATACTAAGCACAGCAGCACCTCCTAATATAGATAGATTATATCATATGATTTTATCTTTGTCAAAATTTCTAATTTTATCACGTGTGATTATCGTTGTCAATCGTTGACATAAAAAAAAAAAATAAACATAACTCCAACGAGTTATGTTTATTTTTCTTAATGAAACAATAGCAAACTAGTTGAAACCATAACGATCATTGCTACAATCATCGGAATAGCCGTTCTTTTTACCAAATCAAATGGCGATATATTGCCAAGACTTGCCGTAACAACGATAACCGCTGTAATTGGTGACGTACTCCTAGCGATACTTGCAGCAAATTGCATTGGCATTAACATCAGTACTGGTGCTAACCCCATCTTAGCTGCGACCACTGGCGTCAATGAGGCAAAAGCAAAGAATGGTGCATTCCCAGACCCCATAATAACGGCACTAATTCCAATGATGGCTACCATAACTAGAATCATTCCTACACCACCAAATCCCGAACTTTGTGCACCATTAATAATCGCATCAATCGTTCCCATACAAGTAAGACCTTTTGCAAAAGTTTCACCAGCAACAATCAACGTTACTACATTGGCCATCTGCATACCTAAACCATCGAAGAATGGTTGCATATCATCAAATACTTTTTTCCCATCACGATGACGAATATATTCACAAATCATCGTAATAAATAGACCGATAAACATCGCTTTAACAATGTCCATTTTGATCCACGAGATCCATAGATTACTAAAAATTAAGATTAAAAATAATGGAATCATTGGTAATAAGGCATAGATTTTAGGAGGCAATTCCGTTTCATGCACTATTTTTTCTTTATTACTTCGTTCTACTACATGCTGATCTTGCTTATCAAAATATTTTTGAACAAAAAAATGTGTAATCGATCCTGCAATCAATACAGCAATCGTCACTGGTACCTGATACCCAGTCCAATACGTTGTGATATCAAGACCAGCTGTTGTTGCCGATAGAATACTACCTGGATCGCCAGGGCTCCAATCCATACAAAGCGTAGTGGCAATCACCGCACAAGCCGATAATCTACTTACCCCTAGATTTACAAGAATCGGAAATACGGTTACCATCAATAACATCGCCAATCCCGAGGCACTATTGATAAATAAACCTAAGCACATGCCTACAATCCAAGAAATAGCCATCACAGTATATGGTGCATTGAATTTTGATAGTGGTTTAATTGCGATATGTACCAGCGCCTTACTCGCACCGATATGCTCCATATATCTTGCAAAGCCACCTACTGCCATAATATTAAGTCCAAGTGCTGCAGCCCTAGAACTCAATGTATTTTTGATAAATTCGAACATATCAAAGAACATCAATCCCGTACTATCTTTTTCTGGTAGAATTTGCCCATACCCAAGCAATACCGCAAAAAGCATTAAGATTATTCCAGAAAAAAACAAAACTGGTTGTGCCTTGTACTTTTGGGTTATTAAAAAGCCAGTCCAAATAGTAACCACCAAGGAAATCATGACATTGAAAATAAAAATCAACTCCTATTCTATTTTATATAAATTCTATACTGGCATAAAAATTTCACAAACGCAAATAATTCTAGCATTATAAATTACATAGATATGGCTTGATAGGGAAAAACTATTCTTATATTCACGCGAAAATGTTTACTTTTGGAGGATAAACAATGTTAAAACCCAAACATTTTCTCTTTTTATTCTGCCTTATTCTTATTTTGTTATCTACCTACTATCTGATCCCGATAACACCATTAAAGAATAGATATATATCCCCTCCCACTCAAGTAGACACAATACAAAAAAAGTATGACTATTATGACATCAGCGACGAAGCAGATCAAAAAAACCTTATGCGCATTCCAGTCGTCGTTAATATTGGCGATGAACTCATTACCGAGGACAATAAACTTTATCGTGTAACAAGAATTGAAGAAAATCATGCATATGCTGCGTTTATTCGAAATGTAAAATTACGTTAAAAGTTGCTGTGAAAAATATTTCACAGCAACTTTTTCTATCCAAGTGCAATTTCAAGTGCTTCACTCACACTTTCTACACCGTGCAATTTAATTGGTAGATCGAGGGTTAGATTTACTAAATTTTTTTTTGGCAAAATAATATTCGTAAATCCCATTTTCACCGCTTCACGAATTCTGCTTTCTGCCTGTGTAACAGCGCGAACTTCACCAGCAAGGCCAACCTCACCAAATACAATTGTCTTCGCTAAAATTTTTGAATTGCGATAACTGGAAGCTAAAGCAACAGTCAACCCTAGGTCAATGGCTGGCTCATCAATTTTAATTCCACCAGCAACCTTGACATACACATCACAAGCACCGAGCATCATTCCTACGCGTTTCTCTAATACAGCGAGTAATAGTTGAATTCTTTTTACATCTACATAATCTGAAGTTCTTCTCGGCGGTACATAGGGAGTCTGTCCTACGAGTGCTTGGACCTCCACCAATAATGGTCT
>JARBTT010000066.1 GCA_029240055.1 Anaerosinus sp. | reverse complement strand
CAATTTGATCAGGATTAGCGACAGGATGAGTTACATTGAATAAAGGACCATCATTATTATAGGTTACATTTGCGCCAGCTATTACAGTTCCTCCACCAGTATGATATACATAGCCGAATGCAGCCAAACTTGTAGCTCCAGTCAATCCTGTAGCACCGGTTAATCCAGTTGCACCTGTAAGGCCTGTAGCTCCAGTTAATCCTGTTGCACCTGTAAATCCTGTAGCTCCTGTTGCACCTGTAGAACTACCCGCGGGTCCAGTTGCACCTGTAGCACCTGTAGCACCTGTTGCACCTTTAGCACCTGGTTCCGGGACCATAAAGCATGTTTTGGGGAATTTATTGCATTCATTGCATTCATGACATCCATGACATCCATAACGTTCATCATCTTCAATTGACATAATATTATTAACCTCCTAAAAAAAAATGTTACCACCCTATAATATGCATATGGTGGAAACGAAGTGAAACATAATATGACAGATGAATTTTACAGAACTTTTGGTGCACCGTTTTTCGAAATCGCACCAATATATTACATAATTTTCAATTATTTATAATTATACTTTTTACTAATATCCATTGATATAGTTCCATTGTTCCACATGTTCCATTATTTTTAATTCTTAATAACTAAATTTATCATTTTTGCATAGCAAAAAAGGCCCCACGTCAAACCACGCGAAGCCTTGAATTTACTACTTGTACCACCATAGTTAATCATCCAACTCTATTACTTTCCTGTATCTCTGTTTACTGCTGGTCGTTTTATCAGGAATCGTCAATTCCACCGCTCCACACTCAATCTCAGGATTGAGATAGTTCTTCCGAAATGTCGCTCGATGCGACAAATGAAGTCGGTTCATTAAATTCATTGCCGAAAGTTCTCTATCACTACCAAAACAGTTCAGTACCATTTTGACTTGGTCGGTTACTTGATCGCTGACTTGTACGGCTGCTTGGTCGTCAACTTGGTCGGTAGATTTGTTACTTTCAATGATTTCCGTTAAAGAATCTAACATAATTTGCAACATAAATTCTATGAATTCGGTAGAATCCGCTTTGCGATCTGCTGCACCTAATGCCGCATAATATTCTTTCTGCCGTTCTTTGACTAATGTTTCAATCGGAATCCATGCAAAAGTATCGTTTTGATTCGATTTTCACGACGCAATTTCGGGTTTGATTGCAAATGATATGTCGTATTTATATTTCCAACACATTCACTAATCTCAGAAACCAGTTGTATCATATGATCTGTTACTTCAAACAGCGGTTTATACCCTTCCATTTTCTGAATTTCCACTCACCCCTTCCTGTTATAACAATCTTATCTATTACAATTATACCATCTTCAGCTCTATTATTCAGAAACAAACTTTTGATTTTTACTCTTTGGCTTATCTGGTATTGTATACTTCAATTTACCTTTTTCAATTAAAGGTAAAATATATTTTTGCATAGCATGGTAATTGGTTTTTAAACCTAAATATTCAGCAATTTCAGTCCTATTTCTTGGAACCTTGCAAAATGCAACCAGATCTCCTGCCGCTTCGCTTTTAGTCGCATTAACTGGCTCATTATATAAGGTTACAAAAAAATAATTTCTAACATCATCAAATACAGGCTCTTTTAGACCAAACTGCTTCATACTTCTTCGAATTGTCGGTATTCCTGAATAACGATTTTCAGTAAGTGACATATCTTCCATCATTATAGCAATTACAGGATTCCTTGTATCAGGCTGTGCCTTACCTATCTGATCAATTCTAAATCTTCCGTATAATCCGCCTGGACTTTTAACTTCTAACCTATTTTTAAATAGGAGAATTTGTATTGGTATACCTTCGGTATGAATGCTATAATCACGATGAATTAACGCATTTAATATAATCTCTCTAACTGCCTCCATTGGATATTCTGCTTTATCTTGCCTTTGACCAGTTTCCCTATCAATAATTGTTTTAATTGCAATATTTTTATAAACAAAACGTACCGCTTCTTCTAGCATTTCTGGAATTGTTCCATCAATCCTTTTATTATCTATAAAGCGTTCTCCCATATTACCAACTTCACCAATTTCATATCCTGGAACAACAACAGCAGTAATACAAAATTGTGGAAAATAACCTTGTGGATATTTACAAAACATCATTGTTCCCGCTAAAGTTGGAATATTATTTTTAGTCACTCCCATCAACTCATAAATTTCGTCATTATTTATTGTAACTAATCTATTTTTTTTATTTTTTAATCCTATAACATAAGCATCCAATTTATTTTTATCTAGCATTGAAAATGGTACTTTTTCAGTTAAACGAATATCATCTTGATATTTATTTCTAAAGGCATCATAACTATACACTTCATATTCCGTCATTTGCTCATCAGAATCTCCAACTCGTATATACGAACCTGTTAAACGACCTTTTCCTGTATAGAAGCATGGTTTGTCGGTAACATCAATTTCTGGAATTTCAGCTGCCATGATGATTTTGTCATCACTTTTGCAAAAAGTAAAAACTGGTCTTACAATAGGCGACATTTGCTTACATTGTTCAGTCATCTTTTTCTGTAAATCAGCAGGATCATATACACCAACCACCTCAAAATTAGCAGATTCCTTTAGCCCAAATACTAATATTCCTCCACCGTTTTGATTAGAAAAAGCAGATATAGTATCGTATAATTTTTTAGGACATCCTTCATGTGCTTCTTTTACCTCAATATCATAAAATTCTGTTTGGTAGTTTTGTATTTTTTCTACTAACTCTAATAAATCACGTTCAAGCATCTTCAGCCCTCCTCATATTTATATTATATTCTAAATAAACTAAATTTATAAGTAAAATTTAGTTTATTTTTTGTTTATTTTAAAAGTCAATCAAAATCTTAATAAAATAATCAAAATAATTTAGTTTATTTTAAAAACAAACTAAATCTTTAAGCAAGAAAAAAGGCCCCACGTCAAACCACGCGAAGCCTTGAAAATAAGGATTCGTTACTATATATAACTAGTCATATAAAAAAGAGAACCCAGTACAATATTTGCACCTAGTTCCCTTCTTTTCAATTACTTATTAAATTTCGGTTACTTCAAAGCTAATGATTTTTTCAAAAGCTAAATATTCTTTTCTATTATGAACACCAACATTTTTATTAAGTACATAACATGTTGTCCCAGTACCTACAGTTCTACTAAACCAATTAATGAAAGCGTCAATTTCCGCAGTAGACAATTGATATTCTCTCTCGCTAGAGTCAATCATTGTCACACATAATAGTGCTTTTCCATCACCTACAGGTGTAGCAGAAGCTTCATTTGAATTGTTACTTTCGCCATCAGCAGTTACTGCAACCACTACGTAATAATATGTAGTGCCATTTGTTACGTTAGTATCTACATAGTTGATATCAGTCACACCGCTAGCAATTGTTTCATATGCTCCACCTGATGTAGTAGAACGTTTTACAATGTAGCTAGTTGCTCCATCTAATGCAGTCCATGATAATGTTACTTTGGAATCACCTGCTGTAGCTGTCAATGTTAATTCAGGGTTAAAATCTCCTATCCATCTGGCAATACCTTTAGAAACTCTTAATTCATCTATATACCCCTGAAAATAATAAAGTCCACCTTCTTTAGTTTGATATTTACCAATCGTAATATTAATTGATTCTTCTAAGGACAATGTATTCACAGATGTAGATACTAATTTACCATTTTTAAAGCCATAAAAAGTATTACCATGTCTAACTAAAACAAAATGATTCCAAGTATTTAAATCAAGACTACCCAAACTAAATTGATTTAAAATTGTTGTCATCTTTGATGTATAAGCATAGCAATGTACAGCACCGCTTGCATTGTAACCAGCCATCAATACATTTCCAGGATTATCTAATGTTAATACGCTAGAATAGTTTGTATTAGCTGTCCTATATTCCCACCAATCAATAGTAAAGTCACCACTCCCAAAGTTAAAATCCTCACTAGCCCCTGTAGTTAAATAAGATGCACCATCTAAATATAAACTTTCCCCTCCAAACTTACTTTGTGCTGAGGATACTACCGGACTTCCAACTCCTGCCCAAACTTTTCTCGTTTCATCTTTAATTCCATCGTCAAAATGCAATAAAGATACTGTGTACTTGTCTACTTCATACATAAATATTACCTCCCAAAATTTATTTATTTCGAAATCCAACATATCCAAAAAACCTCTTAATTTTTAATGCTATTTGTCCTGTATATCGGCTTTCATTGATATACATTCTTTTGAGATTGATTTTTAAACACATAAATTTAAATTTTTTATTATTTTTTAATCAACTACATAATTACCAGAACTTATTTTGATTTTTACATGTTTCCAAGGCATTTTAGTATTGTTTCTAATAGATTTATACTTAAAAACTTACATAACGTGAATAAAACACTCCTTATTTTAGAGTGTTTTGCTTATATATTTATTAAATTGGCTAAAAGTAGGCATAGTAAAAGCCGTCCAGTTAAGAACGGCTTCAATATTTTATGTATAATTTTCTATTTACTATTATATCATTGAAAAATGCTAAAAAACCCCAGGCTGTCAGAAATATAATTGACTAAATTTTACGCAATAAAATTAAATATTATGCGGTTGATAGTATACTATGTTTGTGTTATGATAAATATATAAAAGGTGCTACCGACAAACGGTTAGCTCCCATTATACGATTAGTTTTTGATTAACCGCAAAGTTGGTAGCTGGGCGGTTAATCTTTTTTTATGAGTAAAACCAGAATAATCAAAAGTAATAAACTTACATTCGCCTCATTCATGGTATCACCCCCATTCCTTCACTGAATAGTGAATAAAAGAATGGGAACTAACCGCCTATCGTTATCGTAGCACCTGCACCGATTATAGCATATTTTTCATCCCTCAACAATTACACATCTGGTCTATTTGATTGCGGTATGTCTGCAGAAAGGAATATTCTATAGGATAAAAATCGGTATGTATTCCGAGCTTCGGATGAAATGTAATTGACTCTATTTCCAAGCATCAAAAAAGGCCCCGCGTCAACCACGCGAAGCCTTGAATTTACTTATGGCAGAGAGGGAGGGATTCGAACCCTCGGTACCTTGCGGTACAATTGATTTCGAGTCAATCACCTTCGACCACTCGGACACCTCTCCATATAAGAACAATAAGTATTATATCATACTTTAAGCTAAAGTAAACATGCTTTTTTTGTAAAAATGGTATACTTATATAAAAAGCTAGAGAAAAGAGTGTTTTACAATGAGTTTTTGCAAAAGCTTTGAACCAATCATCGATCAAAATTCAAAAATTTTAATTTTAGGCTCTATGCCGGGTGTCCAATCGCTAGAAGTGCAGCAATATTATGCCCATCCACAAAATCGATTTTGGGGAGTGCTTTCAGCATTATGCGGTGAAGAAACTACGCCGAACGATTACGCCAATAAACGTGCTATGTTACTCAGGCATCATTTCGCACTTTGGGATGTCATTGCATCCTGTGAACGCGAAGGCAGTCTTGATTCTGCAATTCTCCACGAAATTCCCAATGATCTTGTTTCTTTATTAAAAGCTTATCCACAAATTGATACCATCTGTCTCAATGGTGGTAAAGCATTTGCTTCTTATAAAAAGCACTTTAAAATGATGCAGTCTGACCGCATCAAATATCTTACTATGCCATCCACAAGTCCTGCTAATGCACGATGGCGTTTGCCGATGCTCGTTGACCATTGGCGGCAAGCCATTTATTCTTGAGTTGGCAATGATAACTTTTTAAGCTGCTTTTTCGCATTGCGCCGTTGACGAAAAAAATCTTGCATGATCAAACGGCATTCATCTGCCATTACTCCAGCGGTTACTGCGAGTTGATGATTAAGTGCTTGATGCCCCACAATATTAAATACAGATTCAACTGCACCAGCCTTATAGTCGGTTGTTCCATACACTACGCGATCGATTCGGCTCATCACCAAAGCCCCTGCACACATTGGACATGGTTCAACCGTCACATAAAGCGTTGCTCCACTGAGTCGCCAACGACCTAACTTTTCACAAGCTTTTTTTATCACAACCATCTCCGCATGGGCTGTCGCATCGTTCCACGTCTCACGCATATTATGCCCTACAGCGATTACTTCATCCTCAAAAACTAAAATAGCCCCAATTGGCACTTCACCTAAATCAAAGGCTTTCTGTGCTTCAACCAGGGCTACTTTCATGTACTTTTCATCATCTATCATTCTATCACCACACCGCAAACTAATTTGATCATCATCTTGCCGTATTATACAATAAATAGCATCACGAAACAATACACTTGAGCTACATTATAAATAGGTTAAACTTTTCAAATCAAGTTTATACGCGCCAGGCGTAGTCGTTGTTGATTTCTCATTGATTTTAGTTTCTAAAATTCTTTTGAAACTAACGTCTTCTTTCTTTTTACCATTTTCGCCAAACGACTGATTATTATTAGTATAGCTACCAATTCGGGGTGTTCTCGATATTCCACTGATTCTTTCAATCATTTCAATCACCATCCTAGATACAAAATTAACATCCTTGTTATATATATTATCGTTGCTTTTAGTTTAGAACTTAATAGTTTTTTGAAAAAAAATAAATTAAATTACCTATTGTATATAGGTAATAAGCACTAAAAAAATTTCATATAGATTCTTACACTCGCACGAGATTTTCATCTGATCTAGAGATTTGTTATGATTTATATTCGTTCACTGTTGATTTTAAATATAATCCTTGGATCAAATTCTTCATTATATATACAGTAGCATTTCACAAATTATCCATTGATATATTTGGTTATTACTAAAACAATCATGTAATATTATTATGATTAGTATGTGTCTTGTGCATACTAATTTTATCAAATGACTACCAAAGCTAAGCAAACTAAGCTATTATATAAATATAACAATTTACTTATACCCGTAAGTTATGATATTAATAATTAATTTACATATATTTTGCGAGTACAATTAACGATATTTATTTTTAAGTATGTTATGATAGACACTACCTAAGGAGTGATATGACATGGAATTAAATCAGCTAGAATATTTCAAAACACTCGCACATATTAATCATTTTACTCAAGCGGCTCAAAGCATTGCTGTATCTCAACCTGCCCTTAGCCGTTCCATTGCCAAATTAGAAAGTGAATTAGGTGTACCATTATTTGATCGCGTGGGAAAGAGTATTAAACTGACTCAATATGGACAAACTTTTCTCGTTCATGTAGAACGTGCTTTGCAAGAAATATCGAATGGGAAACAAGCACTCGCCAATTTATCGGAACCAGATCAAGGCGTTGTTAATTTATCTTTTCTTCATTCCCTTGGCAGTTATCTTGTTCCCGTGCTTTTGAGTAAATTTAGAAAACAATATCCTAAGATAAAATTTAGTCTCTACCAAAATAACTCTGCTTTGCTCACCAATGAATTAATTGATGGTGAAATTGATCTTTGTCTTTGTTCTACGCTAATGACAACCGAAACATTAGGATGGTTCTCCCTTTGTGCCGAAGAACTATTTGTTGTCGTTCCTACGAAACATCATCTAGCAAAACGTAAGAGCATTAATTTATCTGAAATCTCCCATGAACCATTTATTACGTTTAAACCAATGTATGGACTGCGCCTATTAGCTGATCAATTCTTCGAAACTGCTTCGATTCGTCCCAAGATCACATTCGAAGGTGATGAAATCATGACGGTTGCCGGACTGGTCGATGCAAACCTTGGTGTCGCACTCATTCCTCATATTCCAGGCTTAGAACACCTAAATATCGTCTTTATTCCAGTCGGCTATCCAACATGTACTAGACCACTCGGCATGGCATGGAATACGAATAAGACTCTCTCTCCTGCGGCTAAAAAGTTTCAACAGTTTGTGATAGATGTATTTAAAAACAAGGATAAGCTTTCTCTTGCACCTTATTATACGGACCTGAAAGACTAATCTAAACATAGAAAAATGCCTGCAAATTTCATCATTTGAATTTTGCAGGCATTTTTCTATGTTCTAACTGTGACATTTCGTTGCCTTTTATTCGCCCAAAGACAGTTTTTTGATCAATTGCCGTGCGAGAATTAAACCAATTATCGCCGTAATGACCTGCGGCCAGCTCATGACCAGTAGTATCATCGCTGCCACTGGTACGGGAATCACAAAGCATTTCAAAATGAGAAACGTTCCTACATAAAGAACTGCTGTCTTAAATAAAGGCATTAGCCATAACAATTTTTTATGCCAAAATAGCTGACAACATAAAACTAGCACGATATTGCCAAGAGCAACTACTGGCACTACTATTGGAATCGCCAATTGCCCTTGAAAAAAGGCAATGATCGGCAATAGACAACTCATTAATAGCGCTGGCATCATTCCCGCATACTTTACAGCTACGATGAGTGTCATATTAACCAAACTACCAATCAAAAACATTCCTACCATTGGCGGTAAAGGAACGATTAAACGTATTCCTTGGAAGCATATCGCCATCGCTAGTAGTAAAGCTCCACGCACCATCAATTTTTTCTGATTATCAGTTGAAGTATTCATATTCTTTCCTCATTTCTAGTGGCTGAAAATTCTTATGTAATAGCGAAAAGCCCCCTGAGCCATTTTCTCAGAAGGCTTATTTTTGTTTAAAAATGGTGCGCCTAGCTGGATTCGAACCAGCGGCACGCAGTTTAGGAAACTACTGCTCTATCCACCTGAGCTATAGACGCACATGATTAATTACCTAAAGTATTATAGCAAATTGCATTGCTATTGTCAAAAAACATCCCCCAACAAGGCTAGCCTGTTGAGGGTTTATTACTTATATATCAGATTTTAAAGCCCCGAATAATCTCTTTAAGTTGCTCTGCCATATTTGCTAGGTTTTGACTGGAAGCCGCTATTTCTTCCATTGAAGCAGATTGTTCCTCTGTAGCCGCAGAAACAGCTTGCGTTTGCTCCACTGTCCCCTTGGTTACGGCTTCTACTTGCTCTACGGATGCAACAATTTTTTGACTGCCATTAGACAATTGCTGTATGGTTGATGAAATTTCACTCACTTGATGAGAAACGTCATTTACAAGTGTTACAATTTCTTTAAACGACTGTCCAGCAGCGGTAACTATTTCAGTTCCTGCTTGGACTTCTCGAGTTCCTTCATTCATAGCACTGACCGCTTCATTCGTTTCCGACTGAATCGCACCAATCAGCTCAGCGATTTGTTTTGCTGCAAGCTGCGATTGCTCTGCCAATTTTCTCACTTCATCAGCTACAACAGAAAAACCCTTTCCTTGTTCGCCTGCTCTGGCAGCCTCGATAGCCGCATTGAGAGCAAGTAGATTGGTCTGACCAGCAATCCCAGAAATCGTATCAACAATTTGTCCAATTTCCTTAGAACGCTCGCCCAACTTGAGCACAACCATCGAGGAAGTGCTTACCGCCCTATCAATATAACTCATCTGGTTTATCGATGTTTCTACTATACTTACGCCATCATCAGCAGCTTTTGCCGTTCGCTTGGAACTATCTGATACATGATTAATTTTCCCGGCGATTTGCTGCATACTAGTATTCATTTCATTCACCGTAGATCTCGTATTATCAACAGAAGCAAGCTGCTTTTCAGCCCCATTTGCAACATCGGTAACGATTATCGCTACTTGATTTGCCGCCTGCGCCGATTGATCAGCACTCTCGGTCAATTGTTGTGATAACGTTGCAACCTGCTCGGCTGTCATTTTGATACTCGTCACCATTTCATGAAGCTTTTTAACCATATTGCCAAACTCTTTAGTAAGCATTCCTATTTCATCGTTACTCGTTACCAGCTCAGCAAAATTCAAGTTACCACTCTTCATATCTTCGGTAATCTTATGAATTGGCATTACAATACGATGCGAAAGAATCACCCCAAATACAATTCCTAAAATCACCATCAACGTTGAGGTTATGATCACAATAAATTTGATACGATTAGAATAAGCATCGGCATCACTTCTACTCGTCCTCACTTCTTCTTCCTGTATTTTAATAAATCCATCAAAGCTAGTATCTATATCTTTACGAAGTTTCCGCCCCTCACTAAAGGAAAGTTCCTGCGCTTCTTTGCTTTTTCCTTGGGTATAAAGCTCAATCACCTTAAAATTAGTACTAGTGAATTTCGTGTGAGTTTCATCAAGCTTAGCTAATGCTTCTTTTTCTTGAGGTAAATCCATTAAGGGTTTTAATTTATCAATATCTTTTTTAATTTTATCGGATTTTTCTTGAATTTCACTCTTATATTCAGGACTGCCTGTCAGCAGAAAACCACGTTCATCATTGGCTTGTCCCGTAAAGTAATATTGGATTTCACGCAGAATCATGACCGTAGTATCGGAAGAATCGATAATATCATCATAATCGGCCCTGACTTGCTTCAATCCATATAAGGACATTGCGGTTATAATCATGATAAAAACCGATATTACCACATAGCCTGATACTATTTTTGTTTTAACTTTCACTGGTAAGACCCCTTTCAACTAAAAAGCTTATGTAAATTACAAAAGTTGATACTAAAGTACTAGAAATAAGATACTGTATTCATTCCATTATAGCTCAAAAACTTGCTAAGTAAATAAATTTCTCAGTAAAAAAATTTTAATAAGTATTAACACAAATTATTTGACACAGAATTTTTCTTTTAAGTAAAATTAATCGCAAAAATAAAAACGACCCTAAGGGTAATCCCTAGAATCGTTAATTTGTTCAATATCTTTGATTTCAAATTTATATTCCCATATGTTGAAAACGTTCCATTACAGTGGTCCAATTGATATTATTAAAAAAGGTTTCGATATAGCTTTTCCTATCTAAGCCGTAATCGCACAAATATGCATGTTCCCATACGTCCATCACCAGTAGAGGTTGACACCCTGCCAAAAAGCCTTTGTCATGTTCACCGATCCAGCAATTAAATAACCGTCCCGTATGATTATCCCGACATAAAATCACCCAACCAATTCCGCGCATCAGTCCTGTTTTATAAAAATCATCACACCATTTATCAAAACTACCAAACGTATTACATAGCCACTCGAAAAATTGATTATGCTCTTTTTCGAGCTCATGATAACTCAAATTTTCAAAATAATACTCATGTAACCGCATACCAGAAAATTCCCAACCAAATCTTCTTTTCAGTTCCGCAAAGCAGTTACTACTTTGATCCTCCATATTATTAAGCTCTGCGATCAGCTTATTCGTGTTCTTCACATAACCTTGATACAAGGTTATATGAGTTTTTAATAACCTATGACTAAACCCCTGCATACCAAATAAATAACTATAATCTTTCGCCTTATACATAAAATGCCCTCCTATAAAACTATCAACTATACATTTTATGTAAAAACGTTTAATTTAGAACACTTCTTTTAAACTAAACATGAGATAAATTGCTGTGCTCCAAATAAAAACTGCTGATACTTTATTGATAACAAACATCAACCGATCTATATCTTTATATTCACCTAAAAATCTGCCAACGATCGCTAAACAAAAAAACCATAACCATGATACCGAAATACAAGCCAACATAAAAAACATTTTTTCCTGATTTGCATATTGCGCTGAACTCGTTCCAATTACTCCAATAATATCGAGTACCGCACTTGGATTTAAAAACGATACCGACATCGCAAACATAATTTGCTTTTTTCGAGACAAAGCTTGCATTGCATTTACTGAACTACTATCTACCCTGCTGTGCCAAGTCAAATATCCCATATAAAATAAAATGATAACGCCACCGCCAATCATAATGACTTTCATCATCATAAACTTAAATAAAAGCAGTGAGACTCCACTAACTGCGCATAAAATAAGTACGGTATCACAAAGTGAAGCCGTAATCACCGCTGGCAATACCAAATAAAATCGTGGCTGCAATACCCCTTGCTGAAAAATAAATAAATTCTGTATACCTAGTGGCAGAATCAAGCCTATCGCTAAACATAATCCATGTAAAAATGCTGTCATAAAACTACCATCCTCTCTGTTTTCTCTATTATAAAAACAT
>JARBTT010000065.1 GCA_029240055.1 Anaerosinus sp. | reverse complement strand
AAGATACAAGGCATTGTCCCGCCTATTTCACCAGCCTTATAAGCTAATTTTAAGGCAACAAAGGTCTCCATATCCGGTTTTTCAAAAGTCAAATCCTTCAGCGCTGTAAAATCCATTTTAGGGAATTTTGCTTCTACGCGTTCTGGATAAGTTAAGGCATACTGGATGGGCACACGCATATCAGGCATACCCAATTGTGCAATAACCACACCATCAACGAACTCTACCATGGAATGAATAATACTTTGTGGATGCACAATGGCCTCAATTTGATTGTATTCTACGCCATATAGCCATTTTGCTTCAATCACTTCCAAGCCTTTATTGGCTAACGTTGCCGAATCAATCGTAATTTTTTGTCCCATCGCCCAGTTTGGATGCTTTAAACATTCAGCAACCGTAACCTTTGCTAATTCTGCTCTCGTTTTACCTCTGAAAGGACCGCCAGAAGCTGTAATAATAATTTTGTTTAAACTTCGTTTATCTTGACCTTGTAAACACTGAAAAATTGCACTATGTTCGCTATCCACTGGTAAAATAGAAACCCCTTTTTCTTTTGCCAGTTTCATAATAAGTTCACCAGCAACAACCAAAGTTTCTTTATTTGCTAACGCAATATTTTTCCCAGCATTGATTGCAGCAATCGTTGGCTCAAGGCCCGCAAAACCTACCATAGAAGTAACTACAGTGTCAACATTTTCAAGTGTTGCAACTTTTAGCATGCCTTCTTTGCCCGAAAGTATTTTCGTCTTACCTATATAACGACTTTTTAAGTTTTTAGCTGCTTTCTTTTCAATTAAAACCGCGTATTCCGGCTTAAATTTTTCAATTTGTTCTTCGATTAATTGATCCTTCGAATAAGCGACAATCGCAATTACGTTAAACCTATCTGGATTTTTTTCAACGACATCTAAGGTTTGCGTGCCAATCGATCCCGTAGAACCTAAAACCGCAATGTTTTTCATTTGCATGTTCCTCACAATAAATACAATATTTTTTAGTACAATTTAAAAATATGAATGTAATAATAAACCAATGGAACCGTAAACATAATACTGTCAAACCGATCCAATACACCACCATGTCCCGGCAAAATTTGGCCTGAATCTTTGATACCAGTCAACCGTTTAAAGGAGGATTCTACCAAATCACCAATTGTAGCGACGCCAGCAATTAATATCCCTAAAATCACCATATGTACGATTGAAAAATGAAATAAATAGGCCAAACCGACAAGTGCTAGTACAGTACCGATCATACCGCCAGTAAACCCTTCCACTGTTTTACCAGGACTAATATTCGGACATAATTTATGTTTTCCCAACTTAGAACCAACAAAAAAAGCAAACGTATCACTAGCCCACGTACCAATAAAGGCAACCCAAATCAATGCACAACCTGCCGAAATAGTGCCGAAATTTGTTTCAAGCATGATTGTAGTATCGGTAAATCTAAGTAAAATCAAATGTGCAAATGACAATCCAATGTAAAGAATACCACTTACTGTCATCGCTGCACTATGAATCGTAAATTTTTTATGGTCTAAAACCACCTTAGCAAATACCATCAGCGTCGCAATGGTTATTACCGCTATCGTCTCTCTAGAGTTTCCAATCCATGCACACCCCAAGACAAAGGCGACTGTAATCATGCCGAAACCATACCATAATTTCGTATCAATATGTTTAAACGCTTTACATAGTTCATGCCAGCCAATCATTGCACATAACATTACTGCTCCACTAAATATAGGTCCACCATAATTAACAATGTAAACTGTAGTAATAATTCCAATAATGCCTGTTACGATTCTTTTTATTAACATTATCCACCCTTTTATAGTGTGCTATTTTTATTTAGCCCACCAAACCTTCTATCTCTTTTTTGATACTCAAGAATTGCTGCATATAAATGACAAGGTTTAAAATCTGGCCAATTAATATCGGTATACCAAAATTCGGCATAAGCTGCTTGCCAAAGCAAAAAATTACTAATTCTATAATCGCCACCTGGACGAATGATTAAATCCAGTTGTGGCACTCCCGCCGTATCTAAATAATGATCAATCATTGTTTCATTGATGCTATTGACTGAAATTTCATTTCCCACTACTTTTTGGGCTATTATTTTAACAGCACGCGTAATCTCATCTCTGCTACCATAATTTACAGCTAGATTTAATATAAGACCTGTATTATTTACAGTACGCGTCTGAGCATTTTCAAATTTAGTTTGTAACACATTAGATAATTCATCAATTCGACCAATAAATCTTATTTTAATATTCTCTGAATCTAATTCATCAAGTTCGCGATCAATATATTCCGAAAATAAATTCATCAAAAAAGAAACTTCTTCATCCGGTCTTTTCCAATTTTCTGTAGAAAAAGCATATGCAGTTATAGCCTGCACACCTATATTCGATGCAGCTCTTACCACTTCCTTTAAACTTTCTACGCCGGCTCGATGCCCCAAAGTACGTAGCAAACCCTGTTTTTGTGCCCATCTTCCATTGCCATCCATAATAATAGCAATATGTCTTGGTAATCTAGATAAATCTACGCCATCACAACCATCAATTGTTGCAAAATCAGTATTTTTCTTACCAATCCACTTTTTCCACATAATTTACCTCCAATTATCAGCTTAAGAAACGAAACCCCCTCTAGCAAGAGGGGGTTTTTATCATGGAGCTAATATAGCACCAACTGGGCAAACCGCCGCACATGCACCGCATTCAACACATTCATCTGGAGAAATTACGTATTTAGAATCTCCTTCAGAAATAGCAGCTACTGGGCAAGTTCCAGCGCAAGAACCGCAAGAAATGCAATCATCATTAATTGTATAAGCCATGGCCAATCACACCTCCTTTCTCATTGTGGCTGCTACTACCAACTTTAAAGAACCATCTTCTTGCTGTTTTTGTCTAACAACGTAAAGCATTTCCTCATCAATTGGAAAATAGTCACGAGTAGGATATGTACGTTCAACAGTATACTTACAGCCGTCATTATCTAATTGTAGAGTGACATATTTTAAAGGCAGACCTACAGTATCCAATTCCTTACACTTCCATTATTTCTTTTTCTTTACCAGCCATTACAGAATCAATTTCTTTAATATATTTATCAACGACTTTTTGCATATCATCTTGAGCTTTCTTGTTTTCATCTTCATTGATAGCTTTATCTTTCTCAAGCTTTTTAATCGCATCATTTGCATCACGGCGAATATTTCTTAACGAAATTTTAGCATCCTCTGCTTTTTTGTGCGTAGTCTTAGCAAGTTCGTTACGTCTTTCTTGCGTAAGTTGTGGAATTGACAAACGAATCATTGTCCCATCACTATTAGGGTTTAAACCTAAATCCGATTTCATAATTGCCTTTTCAATGGCTGCTAACATTGGTTTTTCCCAAGGCTGAATCGTAATCATTCTTGGTTCAGGCACACTAACATTTGCAACTTGATTCACAGGCGTAGGCGTCCCATAATAATCAACCATTACTTTATCTAACAATGCTGGAGTTGCACGACCAGCACGTAACGATGAATATTCTCTCTTTAATGCCTCAATCGTTTTTTTCATTCTATCTTCATGAGAGTTAAATACTTCTTTAATCACTACGCTTTGCCTCCCACAGTAGTCCCAATATTTTGTCCCATAGCCACTTTTAAGATATTCGTATGTTCATCAATATTAAACACAATAATTGGGATTTTATTATCCATACACAAACTAGTTGCGGTAGAGTCCATAACAGCTAGTCCACGCTGAAGCACCTCAATATATTCTAATGTCTCAAATTTCTTCGCATTAGGATTATAACGAGGATCTGCATCATAAACACCATCTGTATTTTTCTTGGCCATCAAAATAACATCAGCTTCTATTTCAGCTGCACGAAGTGCTGCTGTAGTATCAGTTGAGAAATAAGGATTACCAGTACCAGCAGCAAAAATTACAACTCTACCTTTTTCAAGATGGCGAATTGCTTTTCGCCTAATATAGGATTCCGCCATTTGTCTCATTTCAATTGCACTTTGCACACGAGTATCTACATCAACTTTTTCTAAAGCATCTTGGAGTGCTAGACCATTCATAACGGTAGCAAGCATTCCCATATAATCAGCAGTCGCACGATCCATACCTTTAGAACTACCAGCAAGGCCACGCCAAATATTTCCGCCACCTACAACAACGGCGACGTCAATGTCATTTTTACGAATTTCTTTTATTTGTAGAGCGATTGATTCCACAACAACTGGGTCAATACCAAACCCTTTATCACCAGCGAGAGCTTCACCACTTAGTTTTAGAATTACACGTTTATATTTAGTCGTTTCCAAATACAAAACCCCCAGTCTCTATATACATTCGACAAATATTATAATATTCCTTTGATTTTTAAAAAAGAGAACACATAGTGTTCTCTTTTTATTATTTTACAGCAGCCATTACTTCCGCAGCAAAATCATCTACTTTTTTCTCAATACCTTCACCAAGTTGATATCTAGTAAATCTTCTAACAGAGATGTTTTCACCAATTTTAGAAATTTTACCATTAATAATTTGGGAAATTGTTTGATCTGGATCTTTAATAAAAGATTGCTCCATCAAGCAGATTTCTTTGTAATATTTTTCAATACGACCGACAACCATTTTTTCAACGATTTTTTCAGGTTTGCCTTCATTTAAAGCTTGAGCACGGAATACTTCGCGTTCATGTTCAATCACAGTAGGATCAACATCTTCACGACGAACAAATAAAGGATTTGTCGCAGCAATCTGCATAGCAACGTCACGAGCTAATTCTTTAAAGTCATCCGTTTTTGCAACGAAATCAGTTTCACAGTTAATTTCAACCATAACACCAATTCTTCCGCCACCATGAATATAAGCTTCAACAACACCTTCAGCAGCAATACGACCAGCTTTTTTAGCAGCCGCCGCTAGCCCTTTTTCACGTAAAAAGTCAACAGCTTTTTCAATATTACCTTCAGTTTCACCTAACGCTTTTTTGCAATCCATCATACCAGCGCCAGTCATTTCACGCAGTTCTTTAACCATTGCAGCAGTTATAGTTGCCATACAAATCCCCCTATTTATCAAACTTAAAGGTAAGGGAAGATTCCCTTACCCTTTAATTATTTATATATTTTCTTCTTCTTCTTCAGTGGCTTCACCTTGACGACCTTCAATCACAGCATCCGCCATTCTTGCAGTAAGAAGTTTTACAGCACGAATTGCATCATCATTCGCTGGGATAACATAATCAATTTCATCCGGATCACAGTTAGTATCAACAATACCAACGATTGGAATGCCAAGTTTTTTAGCTTCAGCTACAGCAATTCTTTCTTTGCGAGGATCAACGATGAATAAAGCTCCTGGAAGCTTCGTCATAGTTTTGATACCACCTAAGAATTTTTGTAATCTTTCCATTTCATGACGAAGTGCAAGAACTTCTTTTTTAGTTAAAACATCAAAAGTTCCGTTTTCCTCCATCGCTTCCAATTCTTTTAAACGATTGATACGTTTTTGAATTGTTTGGAAGTTAGTAAGCATGCCGCCTAGCCATCTTTCATTAACATAGTACATGTCAGATTTAATAGCTTCATCTTTTACAGCTTCTTGTGCTTGTTTCTTAGTGCCAACGAAAAGAATAGTTTCGCCTTGTGCTGCAACATCACGAAGGAAGTTGTATGCTTCATCTACTTTTTTCACTGTCTTTTGTAAATCGATAATATAGATTCCGTTACGTTCTGTGAAGATGTAAGTAGCCATTTTAGGATTCCATCTTCTAGTTTGATGTCCAAAATGAACACCAGCTTCTAATAATTGTTTCATGGAAATAACTGCCATTGGGTGCACCTCCTGTTTTTTTTCCTCCGCATTCCTCATCTTTTGTTTTCACCGAATCGGCACAGTACAAAATTAAAATGCGTGCGTTTTTTACACCGTTTTAAAGTATATCATATTTAAATTAATATAACAAGAATATTTTACTACTAAGTTATAATTTGTCTAAACTTTTATTTTTATGCATTTGCTTAATTAATTTAATTGCACCTTTACCAATTCCAGTTTCTTTTGCTATTTGATCCAATGAACAGCCTTTATCAATCATCTCAGATACTGCTGAATTAATTGCCGAATCTTTTAAAACGAATTTAGGTCGCATAACTTTGGTTACTTCTGTTTCCTGTTTAGTAACCTTTTTAATCATTTCTACATGATTTGTCATCGAGTTTACGTCGTTCACACGAAAAACCTCTGGCTGTCCTTCAAAACTCAGTTGTTTTTGAGAAAGCCCTTCTATCGTTTTAATGCGATGATCTAATTCACCAATCTTGATATCTGCTTCTTCAATTAAAAACTCTAAATGATTTACATGATTCTCCATACTAGCTATAATAACATCTGCGGCTTCTTCTAACTGTAGCTGCAATCTTGCCGCAGATTGATCGAAGCTATTCGCTGATAACTTATTTTTTCCAAGCTGCCTTCTAATAATCACAACCACCATCACGATGAGTATGAAAAAAAAACCTATCATTGCCGCAACCATAAAACACCTCTACCATGACAAAAGCATCTATCACATTTTGATATCAACATGTCTCCCGCGAATACTATCGACAGCCATAGGAACTTCTTCGTCAGTTTCTTCTTCATGTCGATTACCATCTTGACTAGCTTCTCTTTTACTATGCTCTTTATTTTGTTTGTTTTTAATTTTTTCACCTTGAGACTTCTCTGTAGTTTGTACTTGTGTTAGTTTAACATCCGCTTGCTGTTGAAACGCTACTGCACCATGTTCTTGTTGAACCACACTTTGATGATCTCTTACCTGCTGAGATTTAGCAACTTCTGTAGACTTTGGAATAATTACTTGCATATCTAATGGACTAATATTCATCTATCTCACCAACCTATAAGTAATTAGACGCTTCATGAGCAAACTAATATTCACTAATCTTAACTTCGCCATTTTCTTCAGAAAAAGTGCAATGTTGTGTCGCCGTTTTCAGCTGTTTAACAACTGATCTAACAATAACTTTAACCCCAGGATATGTAATTTCAGCCACTTTAATTTTACCAGACTTTAAATTATCGAATTCAGCTTCAATTGTTGCAATTCTATCTTTAAATTTTTTTACTTCCCCAGCGAGGGGAAATTGTGATTTTGTTAAGCGAAGCAACAATTCCTTCTTTGCTAAAGGAAGATCATCTGGATTTACAGCTTTTAACACATTTAAGGCTTTTTTGGCTTGATCTAAATCTTCCTCTGATTTTTTAAGGGCTTTTTTTGCTGTGCTATATTCCTCACGAAGCATTGGATTGATCCCCACTTCAAGCTTCGTGACAGTATCCATTTGATTGCCTGCAATTTTTACAAGAATCTCTTCCCCTGCAACCGCTATTCCACCAGCAATCATCCCCCTTTTCCCTTGAACAACGATTTTTTTACCCGCACTAAGATTACAATGCAAAACTGCTTCACTGATCATAATATCCCGGCCAGCAACAATTTGGGCATTTTCAGCAAAACTGGCTTTCACATCTTCCTTTGCCTTAATAATTCCCCGTTGCATTCCTTGAATTCCAGCTTTTACAATGATATTTTTTCCTTCTACAGTACCACCACTAATACTGCCATAAACTTCAATATCGCCTTCCGCTTTTACCTCAAAGCCCATTTGTACACTGCCGCGAATAATAACACTACCATTAAAAGTAATATTACCTGTCGATAAGTCTACATCGCCTTTAATCTCAATCGTAGGCGTAACAGTCATCTTATTTCCTATCATTGAAAATTGGCCATCAATTAAAGAAACAACCTTATGTTCCTCAATAATTTGTGTATTTTTACCGGCTGGTATCATAAATGGTTTACCAGGCTTTGCTGCAACAGTATCGCCAAAAATATTCATTCCTGAGCTCCCTTGAGTATGTGGAATTCGTTCTGCTAAGATTTGGCCTTTTGTTACAATCGTAAATAAGTTTAAATTTTTGAAATCGACTCTACCGTGCTCTAATTCGGCAGGTCTTCCTTTAGCATCATTGTCGACAAGCTTTAGCAGCTTCGCATCCGTACCATTCGTAGGTCTAGTTCCTTGAACAACTAACATTTCACATGAACCTGATTCAATTGCATTTTTCACTGCTTTTTTTATCGCTTCTTCATCAATGCCAAAGACAATGCCTTTTTCATTAAGTTTGTCCATAACCATATTAAAGGTAGGCTTTATCTCTTTATCTAAAACTGTAATATTTACTACAGCTTCCATTTTATCTTTACTTGGATAAATTTTAATTTCCGGAGCGATAGGTTCTGCTTTCTCTTGTGGTAGTAAATCATCACTTATTTTAACTTCGATCCCATCTTTTTCACGAACTACTTTCATAAGTAATTCAATACTATAATTGGGAGCGCCATGCTCATCTAAAATTTTTGTAATATCAGTTAATTCAAACAAATTTGTTTCATCATCATTTGGAAAAACAGAAAAGAAAACTCCGTCTTTCTTAAATTTTAATAGATACCCCTTTTCTTCACTTCCCGTTTCGGAACATTCAAACTCTGTATTTTTATCATCCATGTAAAATACCTCCCCCGAAACTATATTACGAACCAGTCATTTGCATCAATATAGAAAAACAAAATTTTGTTCATTTTCATATATTGATGCAAACTAAACAATACATTCGTTTCTATAGTAATATTATTACATCCAAAATACTACTTTTATATTAAACTAGATTTAATTCTAGACAAGTATCCACGCATACGAAAAACAGCCTTTGTGTGTAATTGTGAAATTCTTGCTTCAGACAACTTCAAAATCAAGCTTATTTCTTTCAAAGTCAATTCATCATAATAATATAAAGAAACGACTAATCTTTCTTTTTCTGGCAGCTTGTCAATTGCCTTTGCTAAGCTATCTTGTAATTCTTTATGTTCAATATTGTCTGATGGACTAACGGTGGTACCTCTTACCGGTTCAGATTTAACATATTCTTCAAGTGGTATCACGGTTGCCACATTTAATTGATTTAGCAACACACTTAAATCATTAACAGAAACCCCTAATTTATCAGCAATTTCTTGATCCGTTGCCGCCCTGCCAAAATTCGCTTCCAATTCACTAACTACATGTTCATACTTTCTAATCTTTTGTCTCAGCGAAACAGGTAACCAATCCTTTGCCCGAAGTGAATCTAGAATAGCCCCTCGAATCCTAACACCTGCATATGTCTCAAATTTATTACCACGAGTGGGCTCATACCGCTCTATCGCATCTAATAAACCAAAAAAGCCACAACTAATTAAATCATCACGGTCTACATATGCAGGCAAACTAATTGCAATACGTCCAGCAATTATATTCACTAGGGATAAATATACGTGAACTAATTTTTCCCTAATTTCAGGATTTCTATCTTCTTGATAAGCATTCCACAAATCATCAATATAATATTTTTGCTCGTTTAAGTTATTAGACATTTTGCACCCCTCCAATTACCAATCAACTGTTAGGTGGCGAAACAACATGTTTTAAATTATCTGTGGTAAATGGAGCAAACTCAGCTTCTTTTTGTTCTTCTGTCAAATGCTCAGGATCAATATCAATACTAGCTTCTTCTTCGTCAATTGTTTTCATCTCATTATCATATTGATTATTTACATCAGTTTCTAGAAGCTTTTTCGCATAGGGCAAAAACCTTGTTTCACAAACCATGCCTATAATATAACCACAACTTGCAAAAATGCCAATTGAAAATATTGTACGATACAATATGACTGTGAACCTAGCCTGATTCATAATCCCCATCAAAATAATTATCATAGCAACAGTCAATGCCAGTCCAATAGCCAGCCATATCTTTAACACCATAATCACCTGCTTAAAGTTCTTTTTCACCTTTATCAATCGTTTTAATTCTATAGACACCAGTTTCTAATTTTAATTCCACTGTTCTACCATAGTTACCACCAGTATCATTGGCAATAAGCTTGATATTTAGATCTTTTAATATCGTTTTAACAGCTTCCGCATTTCGTTCGCCAACACGCATAATATCTGTTGCATTTGCAAATTTAAACATTTGAGCTCCACCTGCTATTTTAGCAACAATACGGTTCTTTACAGCTCCTAATGAAACCATATCATTGAGCATTAAGGGAATACCAGTATCAGCAAATTTAGCTGGATTTTCATTTGAGCGTGCTTGTGAACTATCGGGAAGCATAATGTGTAACAAGCCACCAATCTTAGCAAAAGGATCATAAAAGGCTATCCCAATACAAGATCCCAAACCATAGCTAATTAATGATGCCGGCGAACACCCGACTTTATAATCAGCCATTCCTACTCTAATTAACTCTGACATCATTATTTCACCCCTACTGCGGTCAAAATAGTATTCAATGATCCAGGATCAGGGATTAAAAAGAAATGTCCTCTAATACCATCATCTTCAGATAAAAATTCTGTTTCAATTACCAGCGCATGGTCACCCATTTGTCCCAATTGAACCAATACTACACTCAAGATAGCACCAGCCATATCCAAAGCCAAAGCTGGAATAGACGGTAATAACGTTAATTTTGTAAAATGGGATAACGCATTTAAATAAGAACCAGCCAAAATATTACCTATTTCCATTAATGCTGACTCATCCATAAAATCTAAAGTTTTAGTACTCCCACGTTCTTTTCCCATGAGCATATCAATTAAATAGAAAGCACTATCTCGAGGTAATAAAAACAACACACTACCTGGAGCCAATCCATATACCCTTAAAAAAACACCTACGACCATTGCATCTGGACCGCCAACAACGTCAGGAACATCCCCCAATGGCATAATTGCTACTTTAGGGACTGACATATCAATCTTACGACTAATAATTTGTGACAAGGCAGTCGCTGAATTTCCAGCACCAACATTGCCAATTTCTCTAAGCGCATCCAGTTGGTCTTCAGATAAATTTAAAATTTCATCGGTCACTACTGACACCTCATTTATTCATCTACCAAGATTATTTTACTTCACTATTTAACCCGATAATCTCATTTAATTTAAGCATTATAACTAAACGGTTATTTAGATTACCTACCCCACTAATAAAGCTATTACCGCTTGCATTACCATCAACAACAGCCTCTGGTGCTTCTATACTTTCTGGACCGACTGCTAAAACTTCCGTAACTGCATCAACAATCATCCCCACAGAAATATCATCAACTTTAACAATAATAATCCGAGTATCTTCTGAATAAGGCTCTTCAACTAAGCTTAAACGTTTTTTTAAATCAATGACAGGTAATACACTACCACGTAAATTCATAACGCCTTTAATAAAATCTGGCGTATAAGGAACACGCGTAATATCAGTTAATTTTTTTATTTCTTGTACATTTAAAATATCTACACCATATTCTTCACGAGCTAATTTAAATGCTACTACTTGAACTTCATCATTTGAATACGTTTTTTCTGACATAGTTTTCACCCCTCACTTACTGCATTAAAGTTCCAACATCTAATATTAAAGCAACCTGTCCATTTCCTAAAATCGTAGCACCGGCAATTACTTTAATACCAGTCAATAAGTTTCCTAACGTTTTAATTACGATTTCTTGTTGACCTATTAAATTGTCTACGATAATGCCGGCTTTTTGTTCTCCCATATGTACAACAACAACAAATAGCTCATTGTTTTCGCTATCTTGAACTTCAGGAACATTCAAAACATCTGCCAATCTAATAATTGGTATAATTTGGCCACGAAGCAAAATAACTTCTTTATTCTGAATTGTTTTAATATCATCCATCGTAATATTGATTGTACTATCAATATTACCTAATGGGATAGCATAAATTTCTTGATGAACTTTAACCAATAGTGCTTGAATTATCGCTAATGTTAACGGTAAACGAATTTTAAATTTACTACCTTGATCAATTTTTGTTTCAACATCAATTAAGCCGCCAAGTGATTCGATCTTACTTCTAACAACATCCATCCCAACGCCACGTCCCGACACGTCAGTAATAACATCAGCTGTTGAAAACCCTGGCAGAAACACTAAGCGTACTGCTTCATTATCGTCCATTTTATCGGCATCATCTTGACTAATAATCCCTTTTTCCAC
>JARBTT010000268.1 GCA_029240055.1 Anaerosinus sp. | reverse complement strand
GTTACGATGACATCTTTAAAATCACGTTTAGGATTTACATTTTTATAATGTTTATCTGCTTGGTTCGCACCAGCAATTGCATTGTGCATTTCCATTACGGTACTATCGACAACAATTTTTGCACCTTTGATACCAATCGGGCTCATAAAGCCTGGCACCCCACCAACGGAACGAATCGATTCTTCACTCGCCATAGTAAGCGTAATTGCACCAACTGCATTTTGTAATTTTATATCATTCACTTCGTGATCACCACGAACAAATGCTAGAACTACTTCTTCTTTCTCATTTTGGAACGCAACTGCTTTGATATTTTTCTTAATATCTACACCTAAAAACTCAGCAACTGCTTCAATTGTTTTTGTTCCTGGTGTTTCTACAATCTCTAATACTAATTCAACCTCTAGCTCTGCTACGATTGGTTTTAATTCGGCTTTTTCAACATTGGCTGCATACTCACAAGCATCACAATACACAATTGCTGCTTCACCAGATTCAGCAATTACCATAAATTCATGTGTATTGCTACCACCAATTGCACCACCATCAGCTTCTACCGCACGAAACTTAAGTCCACATCTTGAAAAAATGTTCGTATAAGCATCGTACATCTTTTGATAACTTACATCAAGGCCAGCCTCATCCTTATCAAAAGAATATAAATCTTTCATAATAAATTCCCGACCGCGCATCAGCCCAAAACGCGGACGAATTTCATCACGATATTTATTTTGAATTTGGTATAACATAATCGGTAACTGACGATAAGAACGAACGTCACTACGAACTAAGCTAGTAATCATCTCTTCATGGGTCGGGCCAAGACAAAAGCTTCGATCATGACGATCTTTTAGACGAAACATTTCATCACCATAAACATCCCATCGTCCAGTCTCATGCCATAATTCTGCAGGTTGTATGATTGGCATTGCCAGCTCTTGACCACCAGCTGCATCCATTTCGTCACGAACGATAGCTTCAATCTTTTTAAGAACGCGCCAAGCAAGCGGTAAATATGTATAAACGCCGCCAGCTGCCTTTCTTATCAAACCCGCTCTTAGCATTAATTGATGACTCACTACTTCTGCATCAGCCGGCGTCTCACGTAAGGTTGGTGCATATAATTGTGTTGTACGCATATAAAACTAGTCCTCCTCTAAAATGTTATCAATTTCTGAAAATAATTCATTTACCAAACTATGTTCTGGCACTTTACGAATGATTTGACCTTTTCTAAAAATCAAACCTTCGCCTTTTCCTCCGGCGATTCCGACATCAGCTTCTCTTGCTTCACCAGGGCCATTCACTACGCATCCCATTACCGCTACGCTAATTGGCTTTTGAATTGTGCTAAGTTTATTTTCAACTTGCAGCGCAATCTCTGCTAAGTTAATATTACACCGCCCGCAAGTCGGACAAGAAATCATCGTTGGGCCATATTCTTTTAACCCCAATGATTTTAGAATCTGATTTGCAACTTTTACTTCAACTACAGGATCACCTGTCAATGAAATACGAAATGTATCGCCAATTCCCTGTGCCAGTAACGCACCAATTCCTACCGACGATTTGATAATACCAGAATTGACTGTACCTGCTTCTGTAATTCCAAGGTGCAGTGGATAGTCAACGGTTTCAGATATTAACTGATAGGCCGCAATGGTAAGTGGTACATCATGCGCCTTTAACGATATTTTCGTATCATAAAAATCAAGTTTTTCTAATATTTTGATATGTTGCATCGCACTTTCAACCATTGCTTCTGGTGTTGCTCGACCATATTTTTCTAATAGTACTTTATCTAATGACCCAGCATTAACACCAATACGAATGGGAATATGACGTCTTTTTGCTTCTTTTACTACAGTTTTTACACGATCTTCGTCGCCAATATTGCCAGGATTCAAACGAAGCGCATCAATGCCACTTTCCATTGCCGCCAATGCTAACCGATAATCAAAATGAATATCGGCAATCAATGGGACATTGACTTTATTTTTAATTTGTTTAAGTGCGTGGGCAGCTTCCATATCAGGAACTGCCAAACGAACAATATCACAACCAGCGGCTGCTAATGCATTTATTTGTGCAACTGACGCTACCACATCATCTGTTTTGGTATTTGTCATAGATTGCACCGCGATTGGTGCCCCGCCGCCAATTTGAATATTACCTATTTTTAGTGCTCGTGTATTCTTGCGTATCATTATAAAATTCCTCACAATCAATAAATAGTAGCATTTCTACTATTTAACCAAATAAATTGAGTCTGATAATATCTTTAAATGTAGCAAATAGCATCAAGCTCATAAGAAGAACAAAGCCTATCACTTGCGCATATTGTACACTCTTAGGCCCAAGTGGTTTGCCACGAAATGCTTCCAACAACAAAGTAACGAAATGTCCACCATCTAGTGCTGGTACCGGTAATAAGTTGATAATCCCTAAATTGATGCTTAAAAAAGCGGCAAATTGTAATAATGGCAAAAACCCCATCTGCGCAACTTCTCCCGCCATTTGTGCAACACCGATAGGTCCTGCTACATCAGCGGAAGCTTTTCCCGTAAACATTTGTGTTAAACCTTCAATCATTTTCACAAGGATTACCCCAGTATTTTTGAATGCTAAACCAACTGATTCCAATACCCCTGGTCGGTAAGTATCCATCGAAGATACGACTCCAATTAGAGCACGCTTTGAAGTTTCATCATATTCGGGAATCATACTAGTATCATGCACTTGACCAGCACGTTCAAAATGAACCTTTAACACCTTG
>JARBTT010000267.1 GCA_029240055.1 Anaerosinus sp. | reverse complement strand
GCGAATACGTCGTTTCCGCCTTCAACTTCGATAAATCCAAAACCTTTTTCTGCGTTAAACCATTTTACTGTACCTTGTGTCATATAAATGACCTCCATTATTCAAAAGTTAAATCCATTTTATTTCAATCACATCGCTATCCTGAATTGGATCAAAATAATTTACAGAGTTGCCGTTATGAGTCATATGCAGAGTTCCCTTAGGCTGAGTTCTATCAAAATCGATATAATCAAATAGGTTAACAAAAACAAGTGGCTTTTCTCCAGGGATTCTTAATGATGTTCCATTATATAAAATTTCGATGAAAGTGTCTTCATCAATAAGAAATAAAGACTCTTCCGCAGCAAAGACCTTGTCCACTTTGATTTCTTGGGCCTCATCATACCCTATTTCCTCTACCACTGATTCTGTTATAATGCCAACTGAATTAAATAGGTCGTCTTTTTGTGCTGAAATCTCAACAAAATCATAATCTACAATATTGTGGCTACCATCAACGTTCATTTCAAATTCAGACATAACTTCAACAGCATCTGGCTGTTTACTATTCCATGCTGGGATCTCAATAAAATCCTGATCAGCAATGACATAGCCATCATCCACGTCCAATCCGTTTACGTTTACATTAAATGGAGTCTGAATTGCAAATTGCTTAAGCAAATCTTCAACTGTAATAATCTGATCGAACTTTATTATGTCTTGATCGTTTAACCGTACACCACTTTCAGCGAACTCGCCGTTTACACGAATATTTGTGATTGCTCTCTCATGCAAACCATTTAGCATAAAATTAGTTTGCACAGGAATAACATGGCTTATCGTCAAATCCGGCTCTTTCCCATTCTTAGCTGGCACCATCACAATTTGATCTTTCGCCTTGATTGGGGTACTTATACTCGCCGGCTTATCATTAACGTAAATTTCTCCGTGCTCTTCTGCCTCTCCAAACAACTTCTTCATTTGTCCATTGACTTGCACCACGTATGACTTTGCAGCTTTTGCAATTAAGTCATGGGGATTAAAACCAACAAGTATCAGTGCATCAACTACCATCAATGTCTTTGTGTTAAAGAGCCTTACATTTGCACCATTTACGTAAACTTCTACAAAATCTCTGCCATAATGTGAAATTGCTTTCGCTAAAATACCAATTGGCGTTATCACTTCCGGTCCGGTCAAACTAAAATTTTTCACGTGCAAATTTGGAATATTCGTCATATCTCGTGTACTTACTCGTTCAATTGGCAAATCAAAATATTTAGAGATAAACTGATTTAGCCTTGGAATCTTACTTCCACCCCCGGTTAAAAATACCGCGCTTGGTGCATTCCCATTTTTTTCAATTACATTATCTGCAATATTCTTGGCAATTAAGTCAATGACATCTGTCAACTGATTCAAAATTTCCTCTGTTGGTATTTCATGTTCAATACCGAATATGTCCTTAAATTTCTGCATTGGTTGCTCACTCAGTGTGCATTTCAGCAATTCTGCACTATCGAAATCTAACAGGTACGCTTTAGCCAAAGCCTCTGTGATTTCATCACCGGCAGTCGACGTCATCGCATAAGCAATAACGGTACCATCCTTCGTAATTGCAATATCTGACGTTCCTGCACCAATGTCTACGAGTGCAATGTTTAGCATTCGTATATTAGAAGGAATAGCGACTTCAATGGCGGCAATCGGCTCCAATGTCAAGTAACTCACATCTAATCCGATTCGACTCACAGCTGTATATAAGCTGTCTACAACAGTACGTGGCAAAAATGTAGCCACTAAATCAACGCCAATTCTACTTCCTTTATGTCCTTGCAAGCTCAGCATCATTTTACCGTCGAGGTAATAGTAAACAACCGAATGTCCGATGCAAAAATAATCTTTCATCTCCTGTGACTCTTCAATCATTTTCGAATAGATGTTTTGCAAACATTCTGTTTCAATCCTGTCGATTAAATTCTTCTCTATGGGAATTAAACTGTCGATTTCTTGTTCTAGTTTGAATCTAGTCGTAACTAAAGAACGACCGGCGGCAGCTATCGCCACTTCTGTAAAGGTCTGGCCGCTTGCCTGTTCCAAATTTGCCTTGATCTCTTTAATCGATTCAGCGACGCTATCAATTTCATGAATCTGACCGTCAATCATGACACGGTTTTTGTGATATTGGACTTCCCCATGCTCAACGACAAGTTTCCCGTCCTCATAGTACCCTACAAGACCAATAACGCTTCTCGTTCCGATATCAACTGCAAATACACGTTGTCTGTACTGGGCTTCTGTTATCTGCGCTGTCATTTGAAACTCCTTTTCATTTGACCATATATATTTACAGATTATAGCATAAAAAAATTTAAACCTTAACATTTTCATAGCGTTCTGTTTAATCTACGTGCTTTTCCATATTACTGATTTTGAATGCCAGTAAATGATTATTAAATTAAAAACAAGGTATGAAAACCAGTTACCAAGTTTCATACCTCTAGATCTATATTATAGAAAGTTATTTGAAGGGAATTTTACATTTTTTTTGGATAAGAAGGTAAAAATACCTTTTAGCAATTTACTTATATGCAAAAATTATCAATAATTTAGCGAAACAAAAAAAGAGGAACCACTATTGAAAGGGTCCCTCTTTTTTATGAATAATTTTATAAAACTAATTAGAAATTAAAGTTTTACAATGTTAGTTGCTTGTGGTCCGCGTTGGCCTTCTTCAACTCCGAATTCAACTCTTTGACCTTCGTCTAAAGATTTGAAACCGTCGCCTTGGATTGCTGAGAAGTGAGCGAATACGTCGTTT
>JARBTT010000266.1 GCA_029240055.1 Anaerosinus sp. | reverse complement strand
TCCTATTGCCATGGTAGTCGGCGTCTATATGTTTAAAATTTCTCCTGGTTCGATTTTTTCTGGTTCCCTCGTTGGATTTTTACTCGTTTTATTTGCAGTATTTTCTGGCAGTTACGTTGCCAATTCACCTTTTGCTAGCTGGTTCACACTGACTAAACAGCAATTATCAATTGCTCTACCGATCTATGGATTCGCTGCGGCGGTATTACCGGTTTGGTTACTGTTAGCTCCCCGTGACTATTTAAGTTCCTACATGAAAATAGGCACCATCGGAGCCTTGGCACTTGGTATTTTAATTGTTCATCCTAGCATTGCCTTGCCATTCACTACGCAATTTATCAGTGGTGGCGGCCCAATCATTCCAGGGCCAGTATGGCCTTATGTCTGCATTACGATTGCTTGTGGTGCTATCTCGGGCGCACACGTTCTCATTAGTTCTGGTACTACACCAAAAATGATGGAACTAGAAACCCAAGCCCGCGGCATCGCTTACGGGGGAATGCTTGTTGAAGGGGTCGTATCTGTTATGGCTTTAATTGCTGCTGCAGTATTGGCGCCTGGTGATTATTTTGCGATCAATACCTCTGCCGAAGTCTTTAGCACCTTGAATCTACAGACAGTCGATCTAGACCAACTCACGCAATTGGTCGGCATTGATGTTGCCCATCGCCCAGGTGGTGCAGTATCGCTAGCTGTTGGCATGGCTCATATCTTTTCTAGTATCGGTGAGATGAAACATTTGATGAATTATTGGTACCAATTTGCCATCATGTTTGAGGCACTCTTTATCTTGACGACAATTGATGCCTTTACCCGTGTTGGTCGTTATGTTCTCCAAGACGTTTTAGGTACCTATACTTATAAACCATTAAAACAAATTCATTGGTGGCCGGGCATTCTGCTTACTAGTACGCTGATATCGTTTGCTTGGGGTTACTTACTCTATAGCGGTGATGTTGCCTCCATCTGGCCGATGTTTGGTATCGCAAATCAGCTTCTAGCTGTAGCCTCCCTTGCCATTGGAACAACGATTATTTTAAAAGTGGCAAAGAAAAAAGTCTATGGGCTCATCACTTTTCTACCACTGATCTTCTTAACAGTAACCGTATTCACTGCTGGTTTCTACAGTATTTCAACATTTTTTAACCGTGGTGACTTATTAGGTAATATCAATGGAGTCATTACGATTTTATTACTTATTCTTGTCGGTATCATCCTAGGCGATTCTACTCGCAGCTGGCTGAGCCTCTTAAAAATTGAAAAACCACTAGGACTAAATACTGAAGAAGCCGGAAAATTACCGGTAGCTTAAATTTAATCTTTAAACGATTCCAATGAAAGCATACTCTTAATCAAAAAAACGGACGATGCATGATTGCTTATCGTCCGTTTTTTTTAGTTTATAAGCACTACTTTTACAATAAACATGAGCAAAAATCCGTTAGATTTTATATTTCTAACGGATTTTTTACGTTGTTTAATACATCATTCGATAGGTTTTAGAACTTATATTTATTTTTTAATTCTTCAATATTGCCAGCTTGAATCAGTTTTAAATTCGTAAGGATTTTTTCATATGACCAATTCCACCACTGCAAAGAAAGCAGTTCTGCAATGGTTTCATCACTAAATCTCTTTTTTATGGGTTTTGCCGGAACCCCACCAACAATCGTATAAGCTGGGACATCCTTTGTAACAACTGCTCTGGTTGCAATGATAGCACCATCACCAATATGAACACCACTCATAATCACAGCCTCATAGCCTATCCAAACATCATTGCCAATTACGATATCGCCTTTATTATCCCATGCTTCCTTCGGTCGTAAGGTTTGATCCCATACTTCACCAAAGATCGGGAAAGTATAAGTCGATAGTGAGGACAGCGTATGATTGGCACAATTCATCATAAATTTAGCACCACAAGCTATGGAACAGAACTTCCCAATAATCAGCCTATCCTCATTAATTGGATAATGATATAAAACATTATTTTCTTCAAATTCTCTAGGATCATTACAAAAATCATTATAAATTGTAAAATCCCCTACCTGAATGTTTTTCTTTTTAATAACATTTTTTAAATAAATTGTTTCAACGTCATTGCTTCTAGGATATATTTTTTTCAAATCTGGAATAGCCATAAAAATCCCCTTTAACTTTCAAATTTTTATTCTCTTACTATTCCAGAAAATACAATGCACCTTTTCATCATTACCACCTCACCATAAATAAATTTTCATTCTAAATTTGTTATTTATCCTATTTTAGCATAGTTATTCCTAAATCAATCAATTTATTACAATAATTGGGAAGGAAAATCACAAAATTCGTAGAACATCCACAGTATATGTAATAATTGTAAAATAAAGTTTCATTAGGAGTCATTATGGATTATCTTTTTTTATCAATAATTATATCATCACTCGGTACTATTTCAATGATGATTATCTACATCTACCTTTATGCACTATATCGTGAACGGTTTATGGGGCTATGGTCTTTAAGTTGGCTCATTCTTCTTTCTCGCTATCTATTTTTCGATGCAAATTTTCAAGATTGGCAACAATCAAATTGGTGCTTGTTAACCTATGAACTGTTTATTTATCTGAATAGTTTGACGTTTTTGTTGGCAAATCATAGCTTTATCAACAAACCTCTCAATAAAGGCTGGCTATACATAGCTATCACAACATTTACCCTAAATGTTGTTTTAAACACTATATTGTCATCTTTCATTTATAAACTACTACTGCCTCTATTTTTTGGCTGCTCCGCTTTAATATGGGTTGGTCTACTTTTTATTCGCCATTTAAAATTAAAAGGAATTGGACGCTTTATT
>JARBTT010000265.1 GCA_029240055.1 Anaerosinus sp. | reverse complement strand
TTACGAATATAAGATTTTTATAGTGTATATTCTACACTTTGAATAAATTTTTCATTATTTTTTTGCGCATCACGTTTAGGAAGCGTATAATTGTTACAGATAACCCGATGATTAGTAGCCGATAAATTTAGCTCAGTATATTGCACATAAATAAATTTAGAAGTTTTGTATAGTAATTTTACCGTAGACTGTGTCATATTAGGCTTTCATGAAGGAGAATTAAAGGTTCTCTTGGCTGAAAGAAATGAATATCCTTTTAAGGATTGGTGGGCATTGCCAGGCTTTTTCGTGGATAATGACGAAGAAATGGAAGATGCCGTAAAAAGAATTTTGTATGAAAATACAGGCTTGAAGGATGTATTTATGGATCAGTTGCATTCTTTTGCGGGTCTCAAACGCCACCCGAAAGGACGTATTCTGACTGTCGCTTATTATGCCTTGATTCAGCTTGATAATACAAAATTGAAAACAAAGCCTGTTACAAATTACATGAAGCAGGCAAAATGGTTCCCTGTTAGAAATGTACCTGAATTGGCTTTTGATCATAAGCAGATTTTGGATTTATGTCTGGAAAGATTACAGCGGCGTTTGGCCTATAAACCGATCGCCTTTGAGCTTTTGCCCGAAAAATTTACCCTCACTCAATTGCAATTGGTTTATGAAGGGATATTAAATAAAACATTGGATAAGCGCAATTTTAGAAAGAAAATGCAGAATTATGGCTTTCTAAAGGAGTTAGACGAAGTGCAAACGGGTGTGGCTTATCGCGCTGCCCGCTTGTACAAGTTGGATAAACGAAAGTTTCTTAAACATTTTCAGAACACTGTAGCGTTTTAATAAAATCAGAGTTATTAAGGAAAAGGCAAACTTTAAAAGTTTGCCTTTTTTGTTGTCAATTAAATATCAAATTAATAAGGATTTCGAAATATATTTTGTAGAGGAAGTTACTTTTTATATTTTTGAACAATTTCTGATAAAAGTCAGAAAGTAGAAAGGAGTTTTTTGAAGAATGGAAGATAGAAAAGACCAAATCATTGATGCCGCAATTAGACGCTTTATGCATTATGGATTTAGTAAGACAACAATGAATGAAATTGCCGAGGATATAAAAATCACTAAAGCAAATTTATATTATTATTACTCAGAGAAGAATGCGCTTATACGGGATGTTCTTATACGTTTGACAGATGAGTATAGAGCGGAGGAGGAAAAGTTGGTTGCTGCTCATGCAGGAGCAACTTATGATCTGATCATGAAAATTTTAGAGATGCGGGATGCTTTTGTGCGTAAGTACTATATGTTGCATATGAACGAAAATCTAGAATGGATTAAGGGGCTTTCAATGCAGGATTTCTTTCAGTGCTTACATAACCGTGATGTAAAGGCGCTTTATGAAATATTTAAAGTGGGTGCCGAAAATGGGGAACTCAATGAAGAACATCTGTATGAAACGGCGGAAATCTATGTGGAATTGATGAAAAGCCTATCGTTGATGTGCAATATTTCTGATATTATTTCTGGTATACCAAATCAAGACCGCTTTGATGAAGTGTTAAAGAAACAGAAGCTTGCTACGAAGTTGTTTTTTAATGGTATAAATAAAAAGTAGATATAAAATTAGGACAAATAAATTAGGAATGAAAACAATCAGAATACTAGCCAGCCTTTTATTAGGTGCGATGGTTTTCCAAAGTCATGCACAGCAGCAGTTAAGCCTAAGTGATGCGATCAAATTTGCTTTAGCGAATAAAGCTGATGCAAAAAAAGCGACACTCGATGTGCAGAATGCGGAGCATAAGATCGCCGAGGTTAAATCGGGCGCATTGCCACAGGTCAATTTTACTGGTGGGATAACGTATAACCCCATGATCCAAAAGGTTGCTTTACCTGGGGAGCTTGTTGGTCAACCCGGAACAACGGTAATGGCCGCTTTCGGGCAAAAATGGCAATCAACAAATTCGATAAGTTTAAATCAACAATTGTTTAATCAAACAGTATTTACCGGATTAAAGGCAGCGAAAACCACACGCGAATTTTACCTAATTAATAAAACGTTGACAGATGAACAGTTAATTGAAAAAGTAGCCAATAGCTATTATGATGTTTATCAATCCAAATTACAATTAAAAACAGTTGATAATAACTTAGAAAGCACGACTAAAACAAGAGACGTGATTGAAGGTCTATATAATAATGGATTAGCCAAGAAAATTGATCTGGACCGTACAAATGTAGCGGTTACAAATCTAAAAGCATCTAGACAGCAGCTGATTAATGCCGTTGAACTTAAAGAAAATGCTCTTAAATTTGTTATTGGTATGTCCATGGATGAGCAGATTGTCATGCCAAGCTCAACTTTCGAAACAGTTGCCTTAAATGCTGTTTATAATCCGATTGACGTTTCCAATAGAACAGAGATTCAGGTACTGAATAAGCAAAATGATTTATTGGAGCTCAATAAAAAAGCTGAGATTTCAAAATACTATCCAACACTGTCGCTGACGGCTAATTATGGTCGCCAAGGCCTAGGGCCAGTATTTCCTTTGTTTTCAAAAGCTGAAGGTGTAAATTGGTCTAGCTTCTCCGGGATCGGCTTGAATTTATCCGTACCTATTTTTAATGGATTCTTGACAAGATCCAAGGTCCGCCAAGCACAGATCGATATTGATAAACTTCAGGTCGATATCGCTGATACAAAACTGGCGCTAAGTATGGCTGCGGAAAATTCCAAAGTGCAAATCAAGAATACCCTTTTAACGATAGAGTCGAATCGCAAAAACGTAGATTTGGCCAAGTCCGTATTGGAGGATACAAACAATAATTACAAAAACGGTTTGGCGACG
>JARBTT010000064.1 GCA_029240055.1 Anaerosinus sp. | reverse complement strand
CATGGAGGCCAGCGTCTGGTACCACTTCACGAAGAACATCCAGTTGCAGAACTATTTCTTCTTCGGTAAGGCAATTGACTCTGACTATGCCGCGAATCACCCCAATCATACTGCTTTCTTCTCGAATCTCACCTTCGCCTTCTAATTCCAAATTTGATTCCTAAATATAAACTATTGAATTGCAATACTGTACTAACAGGATGATATTTATACCATTAAATTAGCTACTATAAATTACTACTTTTATATGAATTACATAAAAAAAAACAGTCATTGAGGAAATATAGACACTCAATGACTGTTTTTTATTAGGACTTTCTTTGATAGATCAAGATCTACTGAGAAAAGCTGATATTCTAAGAGCCTTTTGACAATCATGTACAAACGCATAGATTTTCGTTCTAGTCTCTGTATATTATGAATTAAGCTCTGATACTCAAAGTTTTAAAAATAATCTTATCACTACGATGTCGTGAAATAGAATGCTCAAATGCACGGCCATCATCCAAATAAGCAACTTGCTCCACTTCTAGCATTGGAAAACTAGTATCTATTTTTAAATATTCTTGTTCTATCTCATTTGGCCACATTGCTCGTATTGCACGATGCGCAGACTGAATCTTTAATTTTAATCCACTTTGAATATAGTGATAAATAGAATCCAATAAAACATCACGTTTTAGGCCCGGAATGATATCCAATGGCATCTGGGTATATTCTACAACAAACGGTTCTTTATCCGCATAACGAGCACGAATAATATCATAAACAAAACCGTCTTTATCAATTTGCAATTTATCCGCAACTTCAGCCGAAGGATGAACTATCTCAAACCTAATAATATCCGAAAAGATACTTTTTCCTCCATTCGATTCTGTAAAACCAGTAAACTGTTGTACCATGCTAAGTTCCTTCACCGCATCATCATTTACCGACTTTACAAAGGTACCCGCGCCTCGCCGTTTGATTACAAGTCCTGCATTAACCACTTCATCTACCGCTTTTTTTATTGTAATACGGCTAACATTATAAGTTCGGCACATTTCTTTTTCCTGAGGAAGCTGCTCCCCTGGCAAATATAATTTATTTAATATTCTATGTCGCAAATCTTTGGCAATTTCTTGATATTTAACCATAATTGTATTTTCTCCTTCATTATATATCTTTTAATATTTCTTATTATAGCGTCAATTGCAAATAAACAAATTGAAATGCATACAGAATTCAAACCAATGTGACGCATCATTGCGATATCTTCTTTACAACTATTATGAAAATTAAGAGTAATATTTTCTCCCATTTTGTATTTATCCGATGACTAACCCGCTCTAATACTCCCGCTTCTGCAAGCGGTGAGTAAAGAGCGGCTAAGTCCCTGGATAATTTCGACTAGAATTCAGGCGGCGTTAAAACGTCGTCTGAATTAAGTCTCCATTTATTTCTAGAAGAACATATTCATTTTTATTTAGAATTATATATCATTAACATTCTATCTGTCAAAAAGACATATCCTTTGTTCATAGATGAAATATTCTATATATTTTCCTGTCTTCTATTGCAAATAAATATGGCTTATTCTAAGATAAACCACAACACTTCTGATAAATAAAAAATGCCAATACAAATAACATAAAGTTACTTGATTGGCATCTTATCCGGCACCATGAAAATATTACAGCGGTTCAAATATTATACTCCACCTGTGGCAAGACGCGGCGCAAAAAATTTCGCGTACGCTCTTCTTTGGGAGACTGGAAAATATCTTTTGGCCGGCCCTCCTCGACAATATTGCCATCAGCCATAAAGATGACGTGCGTAGCCACATCGGCAGCAAACTTCATTTCATGCGTTACAATGATCATTGTCGTTCCTTCCTCTGCAAGTTGCTTGATGATCCCGAGCACCTCACTGATAAGCTCGGGATCGAGGGCGGATGTCGGCTCATCGAACAGGATAACATCAGGTTGTACAGCAATCGCTCTCGCAATGCCGACGCGTTGCTGCTGTCCCCCAGAAAGCTGTGATGGATAGAAGTTGACGCGATCAGATAGACCGACTTTAGCAAGCGCTTTCAGGGCGAGGTCTACGGCTTCATTCTTTTCGATATTACGACCGATGATCAACCCCGCCGTAACATTTTCTAATACCGTCTTATTCTGGAACAAATTATAGTTTTGAAAAACGAATGCTGTTTTTTGACGGATTTTTCTCACTTCGTCCGCCGTTGCGCTATGCATTTGTAGATGGTATTCATCAAATTCCATCTCACCTTGGTCAGCATGGTCTAGAAAGTTTATACACCGCAGCAGCGTTGTCTTGCCTGAGCCGCTCGGCCCGAGGATGACAACGACATCCCCTTTAGCAACATTGATATCGACACCCTTCAGGACTTCATTATCGTTGTATTTTTTATGGACATTCGTTATTTTCAACATACTTCCACCTACTTTTACTTGATAAACCGAAATTTTCCGACGTGTCTTTCCGCGAAAGCAAATGCGACCTGTACGACAGAGCAGACAATGACATAACCGGCAAAAACATCCATATACGCTTCAATGTAATTGTAGCCGTAAGACGCTGCGATCTTGGCGACAGCGGTCATGTCCTTAACCGTCATCAAGAATGCGAGTGAAGTTCCCTTGATAAGCTTCACCGTAATGTTACATATATTGGGCATCGCAACAACCAGTGCCTGCGGAACAATGATATGCCGATAGGCCTGCACGGTCGTCATGCCAGCACAAAGTGCGGCCTCTAACTGCCCCTTATTTATACTGGCAAGCGCCGAGCGAAATACCTCGCACAGAAGCGCCGTCGTATTCAGTGAAAAAACGATGTATGCATAAATGATTGGATTCCAGTCGAACACATTGACTTCTAAGGCGAACCCTTTAGCGACACTATTCAGGAAACTTGGCAGAATACTATAGATTATAAGAATTTGCAAAACTATCGGCGTGCCACGTACAAAGGTAATATAGCCACTGATGATTATCTGGATGTATTTTCCTGGACGCAGTCTGATAACCGCCAAGTAAAATGCAAGCGGCATCGCAATCAAAAGTGATACCGCCGTAATATTGAGTGTCGTTGGCACAGCCGCCAGTACAAGATAAAATGTCTTTATTAAAAATTGATAATTTATATCCATAGTGTGCCTCCTAGGCCGCTTTCTTCTGTCGGGAAAATGCATGTTCCAAACGTAAAAATGATTTTTCTACCCCCAGCGTAAGCAGCAGATAAATGAAAGCCAATGGCAAATATGTTTCTAAAGCATAGGCTCCGTAATTTTGCGAAATGATGAGCTGCCCTTTGCCAATCAGATCAACGAGTCCAATTGTATAGGCAAGCGAACCCTCTTTCATCAGCTCAATTACTGAATTGCCGAAGTTTGGCAGTGCGACGACCGTCGCCTGTGGCAGAATGATATGGTAAAAGGCTTGCCATGGCGTGAGTCCGATGCTGACTGCCGCTTCATACTGACCGTGGTCAATTGCCTCATAGGCTGAACGCATAACCTCAGAGATCGGTGCCGCAAATAGCAGAGTAAACGTAACTAGAACAAAGAAGATCTTCTCGTAGCCGTTGATATCCATGTCGAATACTTCAAGACAGAACTTCGGCAGACCGTAAAATACGATAAACAAAAGCACGATTGACGGGGTGCAACGAATGATATAGATGTAGCCATCTGCCAACCAGCAGTAGAGTGGTTTTTGGCTCAATTTCGCCCGTGCTAGCACGAAACCGAGGAGTGAACCGAAAAATACAGTTCCCAGCACTACCGACAATGTTACCCATAAAAATGGCAGCAGATTCGGTATGACATCTAGGATAAATTGCGGATTAAATGGTCTCATTCCTATCATTCCTCAAATTTAGTCTTTTACATATTGGAAAACATCTTCGCCAAAATACTCTTTTTCAAGTTCAAGAATCTTACCGCTTTCTTTGAGCTGTTTATAAGCTTTGTCATAGTCATCAGCAAACTGTTGGTCTTTTTTATTGAACAACGGATACGTTGGGATAGCCTTATAGCGCACATAAGAGAGCTTATCAGCGAGATTGTGGTAGGCACCACTCTCTTTTTCCACATTATTTTTATAGCTTAAATCAATATCAAGATAAGCATCGTAGCGACCTTCGAGCACCCAAGTATAGGCATCCGCAATGGTAAATGCTTCCGAAGAAACGAGCTTGATTGGCTTATCAGCATGCGATTTATTGAAGTTTTCGATAACAGCATATTGCGCATTTTGCGGTGCAATCGGCACAAGTTTGCCACTAAATTTCGCAAATGATTCGATATCTTTTATCTGTTCAGCATTTTCCTTACGGAAGACAAAACCGATGATGCTTGCACCAACTGGCTCTTTCGGAAAGACAAACTTATCTTTGCGTTGCTCCGTATACCATGCGCCCTTGATACCTACATTGTATTTACCAGATTCCACGCCAATCAACAAATCGTCATCGGAGGTCGGCACGAACTCAAATTTATACTGTGGCAAAAGTTTAGCCACCTCTTTAAGTACCTGCACTTCAAAACCATCAGATTCGCCCTTATCATTAACGAAGTCATATGGTACATACGTTTGCGTATGTGCAACACGAACAATCTTTTGCCCCTGGCTGCTATCATTTACCTTCGCAGCCTTTTGGCCACCGCAACCGACGAGCCCAATGGCGATAATTGCCATAACTATAATGCCAAAAACCTTTTTTGTTTTTATAAAATTCATGATGCTTCTCCCCTTCTAAATTTCATTATCATATATTGCTGTCTTCGTATTTAGCGCTCCCCCGCCTGACGCACCCATTCTAGATGCTTCAAATTGATATCACGCGGCACCGTGCAATCGGCTCCTAGGATGATGCCAGTACGACCAGCAGTCTGCAGAATTTTTGCTGCGCTTTCCGTAATGCTTTCCTCGGTGCCGGAGTATAATACATCTTCTTTCGTATTACCGAAACCGCCAATAACTGCTTTACCACCAAAGATTTTTTTGCCTGTCTCAAGCGAGATATTTTCAACCTTGACCGCCCAGTTATAGGCTTTGGTTACGTAATCCGTATACCAGTTAAGGTCATTGTGATGCCCTTCATAACCACAGATATGGAGAATGTTGTTGTCACTGACTTCATTGGCCGACGCTAAAACAGATTGTTCACTCGGCTCAATGACATCCTTATATACGGAATGCGCAATCCGGCTATCATCAATGTTCTGGACGCTGAAATAAATGCCGTCGGCACCGCCGTCTTTGATAATCCGTTGCGCTAACGAAGCCACATCCTCGGCTACAACAGCGAGCGCCGCCTTAACTGCTTCCTTATCCTCTATGATAAAGCCACCGAGGATATTTTTTTCGTAGGCAGGCAACGACCATTCGAGATAACGGGCTGGCGCAAATATGTTGTAAAACGTCAGTACCTCATTGCCAAAAATGTCCTGTAGATTCTTTACAAGTTCAACCTGTTTTTCAATCCAAGGATGTTTGGGACCAAGAGAACGAATATTTTTAAGTTGTTGGACCGAGGTTACCTTTTGTAATCCCTCATTTGGATAGATGAAATAACCATCACTCATAAGCTTTACAAAGTCTGGACGAAAGCGTTCATAGAATGTGCGATGACCATCCAGGTTCTGCTTAGCGATATTCGGGTTATCAAGTGCATTTGAATTTACCTCGTCCGCCAAGTAATGAAACCAGAATCCCACTGGAACACGGTCTACTGGTTGATTGTTTAGTGCCGCTTGCACCAATTCTTTTTTTGTCTGTGCCATATAAAATTCCTCCGTTTACTTTGTACTTCTTGATAACTGATGTTTCTTATACTATTTCTTTTTCATCATTCATTATCATAACTTCTCTTTACTGCATGTTTCCCATTATGTAATCTTTATGACATATACAGTAAAAAAACTGAAGGCAGAAAAACAGTAGTTATCTGTTTTTCTGCCTTCAGCTTTCTGATCAGCAAAAATGCTTATTTGATATTTTATATTATTCATATATGATTAATATGTTTATGATTCTAGTTTATTTTTTTATATTTGTCAATACTAAAAATAATTCAAAGACTTTTTGTTTATGACTTATATTAATAAAAAATTGCAATAAAAAATCTCCTTAGCCGCCTCTACAATCCTTCTTCAACTATCTTCTCTAATGCCATTTGTTCTTTCCCCCATCTTGCAATAGATGCAATAGCAGGAATAAGCTTTTTAGCCTGTTTTGTTAAAAAATATTCAACATGAGGCACCTTTTCAAAATACTGAATACGCTCCACAAGACCATATTTTTCTAAATGATGTAAAGATCGGGTAAGCATAATATTGCTAATCCCAGGCAACTTCTTTTTTAATTGGTTATAACGCAAGCATCCACTCAATAAATGGTGTAAAATTAGCACTCTCCATTTCCCACCAATAATATTTATCGTATGTAAAACTGGACAATCATCGCCATAAGAAATTTTTTCACTCATTCATAGTCATCTCCTCAAATAATTATATAAGGTACAAAAAAGTGCGTACTTGTTTAGTTTATCTCTCTTAGTATAATTATACTATAAATGTAAATCAATTATATAAAAATTTTCATACATAAGGAGGCATTTTAAATTGAAACTTCCCGAACTTAAAATAGGAAATTTAGTTGCAAAAATACCTATCATTCAAGGAGGCATGGCCGTACGAATTTCTACCGCCCGACTTGCAGCTGCCGTAGCTGAAAACGGTGGTATAGGAATTATCGCTGCTTCTGGTATGTCTTTTGATGAATTACGCAATGAAATTCATCTTGCGCGTTCACTAACAAAAGGCATCATTGGTGTTAATGTGATGGTCGCTGCTAGAGAATTTAAAGCACTTGTAAAAACCGCTATTGAAGAAAGTATTGATTTAGTTGTAGCTGGTGCAGGATTCTCACGCGATGTATTTAATATAGGAAAAGAAAGCCATACTCCTATTGTCACAATGGCATCATCTATTAAAGCAGCTAAGCTTTCAGAAAAATTAGGAGCTTCTGCCGTCGTTGTTGAAGGAAAAGAAGCCGGTGGGCATTTAGGTACGACAAGTCATTCTATAAAAGATCTCATCGCCGATATAAAAAATGCAGTTCATATCCCCGTTATTGGCGCTGGCGGCATTATTACTGGACAAGATATAGCAAAAACATTAATGCTTGGTGCTGACGGTGTCCAAATGGGCACTAGATTTGCTATGAGCAAAGAATCAAACGGTGCCTCCTCATTAAAGGCTTTTTATTTAAAGGCAAAAAAAGAGGATGTTGTCTTAATTAACAGCCCAGTTGGGTTACCAGGCCGTGCTTTGAAAAATCCATTTGTTGAAAAAATCAACAAATGTGCCATTCCTCCTAAAGCGTGCAAAGCCTGCTTAAAACATTGCAGTCACAACTTTTGTATAATCAGTGCGCTTTCAAGAGCACAACAAGGAGATGTTGATACTGGACTAGTTTTCACCGGTGAATATATTTATAAAATAAAAGAAATCTTATCCGTAAAAGAGATTTTTAATAAGTTATTAGAAGAAATAGAATCTATTCATATCCCACCCTGTTTGTCAGCAAAAATTTAGCATACTATAGATTTGTTCTTTAGAACAAGTCAACTAAAGAACTATTTACAAGCACAAATGTCGTAGGTTATTTCTTGACATTATGACAACGGAGGATTAGAATATAATATGTAATTGCTGATATAGCTCAGCTGGTAGAGCAACTCATTCGTAATGAGTAGGTCGTAGGTTCGAATCCTATTATCAGCTCCATAGAGAAATCAAGGCTTCCGAAGTTTTCGGAAGCCTTTTTGTTTTGCAATTGGTAGCAATTAAAATGAGGTCAATAGTTTTATAGCCATTGATTTCATTGTTGTTTGCGTTAACGAGTATTCTATGATACGATTGCTGTCAAGGATTTTATGGACAAAGATTCGGGAGATTGATGGAATGAATAACGTTTTGGTACTACCACAATTACGGTGTTCTTTTGAAAAAGAATTACCAGATTCACAGGTTTTACTTGTCGCTGGGGGCAGGAAGCCTGCGTCAGCATGGCTGACTAAGGCTGCTACTCAGTTTCCAGTTTGGTGTGTAGATAGCGGGATTGATATTTGTTACGCGAGTAACGTTGTCCCTGAGCGACTGATTGGCGATGGTGATAGTGCTACCTCTGAAGGATGGGCTTGGGGAAATCGATTGGGGATTCCTGTGGAAGTCTATCCACCAGAAAAAAACTTGACCGATTTACAATTGGCATTACAAACAGTAGGATTGATACATGAACAAGCTACGGTTATTGTAACCGGCGTGTGGGGCGGACGTTTTGACCATACTTTTAGCAACATTTATTCATTAAAGGGCTGCGAAAATTTTGGGATACGGGGCTGTTGCGCCGCTGATGAAAAGGAAGTACTTATTCTGTTAAAAGGTAAAGATTCTGTACGCATAGAAACAACTACGTGCCCAGAAGTAGTTTCCTTACTTCCTTTATCACCCCAATGTTCTGGCGTATGTATTGACGGTGTTCACTGGCCATTAGAGAATGTTGCACTCTACGGCACCTTACCCTATGCTGTGAGTAATCGCCCTAATCAATCGGGGACGGAGATTACGGTGGCCATAGAATCAGGTTGGTTAGGCATTTATTTGTGCTGGGATGAAAAAAGTTTAAATAACGAATAGTTTAAATTGCAATTGATAAATATTGGCTAGTAAAATAGATACAATACTAAATATAAACTATGCTAGGGGTGCCAGATTGGCTGAGAAATGGAATAAATCCCATAACCCTTTACCTGTCTGGATAATGCCAGCGTAGGGAAGCGATATAGCTATAAGCACCGCATTCCTAGTATGAGAATGTGGTGCTTTATTTTTGCTTATACCTAGCAATAAAAAAACAAAATGGAGATGAGTGGTATGGAAGAAACTTTTTATAGTAAAGTAACAATGATTTTAGAACAACCGGCTAGTGTTTTTACCCTGCTAGGACTGGTGGCACTCCTTCTAGCTTTTATGTACATAAAAAAAGTCAAACTGAATACACGCATGATTGTTCATATTGGCCTGATGCTTGCTTTAACCGTAATCTTGCATACTTTCCGCCTGTATCATATGCCACAAGGTGGCAGTGTAACTTTAGGAGGAATGATTCCTCTTTTATTAATTGCTTTTCGTTATGGACCGGCTGTCGGATATCTGTCAGGGTTTGCCTATGGATTGATTAATTTAATTCAGGATCCTTTTATCCTACATCCTATCCAAGTGCTCTTTGATTATCCACTTCCCTATATGGCGATTGGCTTGGCAGGCTACTTTAAAGACCGAATTTTACTGGGCGCTATTGTCGGTAGTTGCGGTCGATTTATTTGCCATTTTATATCTGGATCTGTTTTCTTTGCCAGCTATGCACCAGTTGGAACGTCACCCTATTGGTATTCTTTTGTATTCAATGCGACCTATCTCGTACCTGAATTGATTATCTGCCTAGTCATTTTACGTACACTGCCAATGAATCGGATACTGTCGCAAATGAAAAATGGTGAAAATTATGGTTCTATCCACAAGCAATGAACTAAAGAATATGAATTAATGATTGCTTGTTTCATTGTTTCTGTAGAGTGAGTGCGTCATTGATGCCCTAGGGATCGGTCGATTAGCAAGGCTTCTGAGTTTTTCGGAAGCCTTTTTACTATTTAAGCTCAATGATAAATACATTTTTTGCAAATTTAAAACGAAAGAGCTACTGGATAAGTATGATTTTCATCAACTCATCCAGTAGCTCTTTTTCATATAAAAAATCTACCTCTTCGCCTTACATCGTTACGCCGCTTTTCCATATAGCAATTTCCTGAAAGCCCATTTCTTCTGCTTTAACTTTTCGACCAGAAGCAACGGCTATGATATAGTCTGCCAATTCATCCCGCAAGGCGTTCATTTCCTTCGCATCAACTAAACTGCCTGCATTAAAATCAATCCAATTTTGTTTATATGTAAACAAAGCAGTATTGGTAGAAATCTTCACCGTTGGCACGGCGGTTCCCCATGGCGTTCCACGCCCGGTAGAAAAAAGAATCAGCTGACAACCAGCCGCCGCAAGGGCTGTCGTAGACACAGCATCATTTCCCGGTGCCTGCAAAACCTGCAAGCCTTTTTTCTTAGCACACTCTCCATATTTCATCACATCTACCACAGAAGCTCTGCCGCCTTTTTGCACACAGCCCAGCGATTTATCCTCTAGTGTAGAAATGCCACCTTTTTTATTACCGGGAGAAGGATTTTCATATACCGTTTGGTGATGGCTTTCAAAATAGCCTTTAAAATGATTGATTAGACCGACCATTTTATTGAAAACCTGCACATCTTGCGCCCGATTCATCAATAGTGTTTCTGCGCCAAACATTTCTGGAACTTCCGTCAGGACCGCTGTACCACCACTGCCAACAAGAATATCGGAAAACTCTCCAATCAGCGGATTCGCCGTAATCCCAGACAAACCATCCGATCCACCGCATTTGAGACCAACCACCAATTCATCGAAGGGACACGAAGTCCGCCTGTTTTGATCCGCATAAGCGAGTAAATCTTTCAGCAGTTTTTCAGCAGCTTCAAATTCATCTTCTTCCTCTTGGGCAACAAGAAATTTCACCCTGTTATCGTCATATTCGCCCAATACTTCTTTGAATGCCTCAACATTGTTATTTTCACAGCCAAGGCCTACTACAAGCACTGCACCAGCATTGGGATGATTGACAAAGTCGGCCAATATTTGCTGTGTGGTTTCCTGATCCTCTCCCATTTGCGAGCATCCGTAAGGATGTGTCAATGCCGAGCAAGCATCGACATGATCATATTGATCGATTATTTTTTGACCTGCCTGTGCCAAAAGTTGCACCGTTCGATTCACACAACTGACCGTTGGAATAACCCAAACTTCATTTCGAATGCCGACCTTGCCCGTATTGCGCCGATACCCTTGGAAAACCCGCTCTTGTTTTGGCAGAGCCGGGAAAACCACTGGCTCATACCGATATTCCATTTTCTCATCGAGTTTCGTAGCAATGTTATGGGTATGTACCCAACTGCCTTTTTCTATATCCATTTTACTGCGGCCAATTGGAAAACCATATTTTATAACATCTTCTTGTAGCGCTATCTTTTCTAAGGCAAATTTATGACCACGAGCAATCGCTTCTTGTAAGGTTATATCGTGATCGCCAACCTTAACTTCATGTCCTGCCGGTAAATCACGTAAAACTACCGCTACATTATCATCCGCATGAATTCGCAAGGCGTCAATTGCTTGCACTTCACAAAGACGCTGCATCACAGAAGCCGCCCCCTGCTGATCAAGTTCAAACAAGAAAGCACCAATTTTTTCTATCATTTCTTTACTAGCACTTAGCTCTTTTTTCCATATCGTTTTATTTTGCAGTACGGCTTGAGCCACTTTTATCGCCTGCGTAAACGTACCATCATAAAGTTGCCAAGCCTCCCGCATCGCCATTACTGCTGCCGCATCATCTGTTATTTCAAATGCAGCATTACCACGCTGGCCTTGGACGGTATTGCCGCTGCCGCTATCATTCTTGTACAAAAATATATAGGCGGCAAACGAAAACAATAATCTTTGTGGCAAAATGCCAAATTTCTTATTATATTCTTCAATAGACGGCATGACCCGCGCCTGAAATTTAGAAGATGAATTGAGGAGAATACTGAGTAGATAATGCTCGATAAATGGATTTTGGAAACGTTCCATAACATCACCAGCAAATTCGCTGAGCATGCTTTGATCTAAATCAATGGATGGTATGATTTCCTCATATACCGCTTGCCGAACAAACTTCCCAGCTATTTTATCGTTCATCATCGCACCGACTGTATCCAAGCCTGCTAAAAAAGCTGCCGGTACACTCGCTGTATGTGCCCCATTCAAGATTCTGACTTTGCGCTTACGATATGGAGCAATGTCTTTTGCAACCATGACATTTAAACCAATTTGACGAAAAGGAAGTTTTTCTTCAATCGCAGCATCACCTTCAATGGCAAAAAAGTGAAACAATTCGCCGCAAACCATGAGCTGATCTTCATAACCAAGTTCAGCGGCAAATTTATCAGCAGCAGCTTTTGGATAGCCGCTAACCACACGATCGACCAATGTATTCAAAAATAAATTACTTTCTTCAATCCACTCTTTGAACTGACTCGGCAGCTTCCAAGCATTACAGTATTGAAGCACGAGGTTCTTTAAAACGATTCCATTATCATCTAGCAATTCACAAGGAACGATGACCATCCCTTTATCTGCCGCGCCATGGAAGAACGTATAACGATGATATAAATAAAGCGTCAGTTTGCCCGGATAGGAAAGCGGTGGCATCATATCGGCTTTATCTTCAGAATCGTAGGTAAGCCCAGCTTCTGTTGTATTTGAAAAAACATATTCAATCGCTGGATCTTCCGCACACTTTAAACAAGCCTGCCAATCTTC
>JARBTT010000264.1 GCA_029240055.1 Anaerosinus sp. | reverse complement strand
ATCCCATCGATAATTTGCTTTAAATAATTCCATCGCCTTATTAGCAATATCATTAGATAAAAATGTCGGGTCCGACAACTTGCCTTGTCTCTCAAAGGATATAAGGTCATTACCCCTTACGCTGATAGATACCGTTCTACATTTAAAACCATGCTTACGTAGACGAGCTGCCACACTCTCTGCCAGCACATAAAGGATTAACTTGACATCTTGATTATTCACTAGATCTCTTGGCGTTGTGGTACTGTTGCCAACGGATTTAATGATACTGCTCTCGCCTGTTAGACGCACCGGCGCCGAATCAAGCCTATTTGCAAAGCTATGCAGCGTTTCTCCCCATATGCCTAGTAGTAAGCGTAGACTTTTAATATCGCGATTAGCAAGATCACCGATGGTATAGATGGCGCGATTCTGGAGCTTGCACCTAGTAGAGCGACCAACATATAGTAATTCACCAACTGGCAAAGGCCATACGCATTCACGAAAATTATCTTCCGTTATAATCGTTGTGGCATTTGGCTTTTGCATATCACTACCAAGCTTTGCAAAGATTTTATTCTATGATACGCCAACTGATCCAGTGAGGCCTAGTTCATCCTGTAAGCGCTGCCTGATTTGATTTGCAATATCTTGACCAGTTCCAAATAGTTGGTCTGTACCAGTGACGTCAAGCCAAGCCTCATCAATTCCATAAGGCTCAATTTTATCACTATAATCCGTCATCAATTCCATAAGGCTCAATTTTATCACTATAATCCGCATATATTTCTCGCGCTAGCCGTGAAAACCGTAAATACTTTTGAAAATCTGCTCGTACCAACACTAAGCCAGGGCACTTTTGTTTTGCCTCCCATATTGCATCTCCTGTTTTGACTCCTAAAGCCTTTGCAAGATAATTTTTGGCAAGAATGATACCATGGCGAGCTTTGGCATCACCACACACAATGACTGGTTTATTGCGGATTTCGGGACGATATAAGCACTCTACACTTGCGTAATAGTTGTTCAGATCTACATGTAAAATAGTACGACGCATGATAAATTCACCACCCATGAACAGAACATATGTTCGGTTAGATTATAGGGTTTTCTCAAGAAGAAAACAAGTTGTAATACTACCAAATAAAAAAACGCCATCTCACCCGAAGGTAAGACGGCAATGATTCTACTTTGTGAGTTCCATAACTTCAAAGCTGATGATCTTTTCAAACAGCAAATATTCTTTGCTTTTGAACTCACCAATATTATAGATTTTATCGAAAGTATACAGAGAACTGCCAGTACCAACAGTACGGTTGCACCATTCTATAAATTGGTTAATTTCATCATCCGACAATTCATATTCGCGTTCGCTTGAATCGTTCATAGTAATTCGCAGCAGACCGTGTCCAATTGGATTCTGCGGGGGTACTTCGGGATCAAAATCGGAAGTCCATCGGGCAATGTTAGAAATACGAAATTCATCAATATAACCGCCAAAATAGTATTGTCCATTTCCTCCTATGGATGGTGCTGTATCTAAAACAGCAATAGATAGCGATGATGTCCATGTACTAATTAAAACACCGTTTTGAAAAGTGAAAAAAGTATTCCCTGATCGTACCACAGCATAGTGCGCCCATTGATTTAAAATAGCAGTACCCACTGATTTGGGATTTGCTATATCATAGGTTAAATTCACAGCGTTGCTAGATATCCAAACGTTGATCACTCCCGTTTGTTTTTGTTCGGATTCTGTTGGCCAACAGTCCTTTCAAATTCTAACGTGAGGTCTTCTCTTTTGCAAAGTTCATTTTTCTTCATTACAGGAATGCTCGTATAATATATTTAAGTTCAAATATTGAACTTAGTGATTAGTCAATCGACTTGATAATACCCATGATATAATTGGCTCAAGTCAATCAGTTAAAAGTTCTTCTCACTCCTGTTGGACTCATTATTTTGAGTTGCTTCATTTTAAGTCTGTTCCCCTGAACCAGAAGTTAGCTTTAAACCGATGGCTGTTTTCCAGAGTCCAAAATCCGCCTTCTTGCAGTGAGGTTCACATTGGATTTTCTCTGATTAGATTCTTATATGCGAGGGTGTTGATGCTCTGTGTTCCATGGGTATTATCAAGCCGATTGACTTCAATTTTCACCACGAAAGGAGGTGCTTTCTATGAACCCACTATTCGTTGGCATTGATGTCAGTAGTCGTCAAAATGTTATTTTTATCATGAAACCTGACGGCTCTAAATTTAGTTCGTTTTCCGTAAATAATACTCTTGGCGGTGCCAAGTCTTTATCTAAACGTATCGTCTCTACCCTTATTAAAGAATCTCTAACCGATGTTATCATTGGTCTTGAAGCTACTTCTGTTTACGGGGATAATCTTGTTTGCTTTCTTCGAGAAGATGGCTCCCTTGCTCCCTTTCATCCTAAAATTCATGTTTTAAATCCTAAACAAGTCAAGAAATTCAAGGAAGCGTCTCTTTCTATTTCTTCTATGAAGGCTATAGAAAAGCAAATTAAAGATTTGGACTGTGCCATTGCTGATCAATTGGCAATTATTCCGAATACCCTTACTTCTATTAAAGGGATTGGTCCTGTATATTCTGCCGGTATTATTGCCGAAATCGGCAATATCAACAGATTCAAAGGACAAGCTTCTCTAGCTAAGTATGCCAGTCTTGCTTGGACTCAGCATCAATCTGGCTCTTTTGAAGCTGAAAATACTCGGCTAATATGTTCTGGCAATCGTTATTTGAAATATTACTTGTCTGAAGCAGCGTTTTCTCTTGTGAGATGCGACTCAGAGTTTAAGCGTTTCTACAATCTCAAATTCAAAGAGGTTAACAAGTATCAATTCAAACGTGCACTCGCATTAACTGCCCGTAAATTAGTGCGGTTAGTCTTTGCTCTGCTCAAAGACAATCGCCTATATATTGCACCGGAAGAATATTAATTTCTTCCGAAACTACACTCTGTAAAAAAATTACATTTACAGGGTTTAATAAGAGGTGTTTCTTTTTGCCTTTTTACCTGATTTTTAACTGCTAATTTACAGTTTTTGGTCTTTACATATTACCGCTGGACTTAATTTGTTATTTTAATTATAATATAGAAATATGACAGCATTATGACTGATTAGTCATTTAACATAATAAAATCATCCCCACTTAATTAAAATTACAAGAATACCACCTATAAATTAAATAATGTAATAATTGAATTACTAGCATCTAGAACACCTATCAAATCTGTACTTATAGGTCTTACCTGATATCCTAATAAGTCGGTAACAGGTCTATTAATATACGACCATGTACCGGAAGAATCACTGTCGGTCCTTTTTGTGCCATATAAGATTCTTTCCAACATTCTCATTGGTAAGTAACCAATTTTTATAGGTAGTTCCCTTTATTAACTCTAACCGCGGACGCTGTTTGCTGTACCGTTATAGGTTGCCATTGGTCGCGATATGTACTGCTAGAAGTGCGTATATTTGTGAAATTATTGTAATCAGATTTAATTTTCGCTTCCGCGCTAGACGGAGTTAGACAGGGCATCATAATTAACGACAATAAGACTAGTCCTAGAATTCTTCTCATCCATATCATCCTTTTTTATTATCAATCTATCTTCTAATTCTACTTACGTCAATTTCTTCATAACAAAACCCTCGAATTGTCCGAGGGTTTTTGCTTGTTTATTTATTGGCGTGATGACTTGCTGTCACTGTCACTTACATAACAAGAGAATTATACTCAATTTGCTTTTTTTAGGACTAATTTGTAAAATGACTTAATTGTGTTTGGTAAGATGGTTGTATAGAATTTGATGAAAACATAAAACAACAATTATTAATACTTTTTTCTATATCTTCAAAATATTTATTCTCATTCGCAGATTTTATATATGGTATTCCAGAATTGCAAGCATCAACAACTTTTACAGTAAACTTTGCATTTAGAGTTCGTAACAAATTATCTAAATAATCATTAGATAAAGTAGTTTGATTGATTTTATCTTTTTCAAAATCAGATAATATATATCTGAATTCATTTCCGTCAAAATATCCATGTCCAATAAAATAGAAAAAAACTTCATTAATTGTATTACTTTTTTGTTTTGTAATAAATTCCGATAGTTGTTCCTTTACCTGCACAGCATTAGTATCTTCTGAAATAAGTAAATTTTTATGATACTTATTCGTTAAATTCAATAAATCTCGCATTAAAGTTACGTCATTTACGCAACCTGGTAAACTGGAAATATTCTCGTACTTCGATATACCTATAATTATTGAAATGTTTTCTCCTATGCTCTTATTAATTTCTTCCACAAATAATGCCCCCATCCTTAACATAGTACAAACCAACGCTTCACCTAATTTTGCTATTCTCTAAAAAATTACTTTTACCTGCCAATCTTTGAGAATAAGCCCATATTTTGCAACAATATGTAAAAATATGAATACATAAAAAAAGCACAGCCATGATCCACTAAAGGTAATGTGTACCCTTTGTCAAGGACAGTAAAAAAAGCCTATGCAATATTAAGAAGATGATTTCTGTACTGAACAGGAGTCATCTTCTTTAAATTCCATTG
>JARBTT010000063.1 GCA_029240055.1 Anaerosinus sp. | reverse complement strand
TACTATTCCATTTTCCTGATGTTGATCTATTTCCTGATTTACTTAGGGAGCATGATTCTCCAGCAGCCAATGTTTTGGCAAGCTTTCTCCGGTAATTTTGCCGCAGGGGCTTTTCCAGTTCTATTGCTGGTTATCGCTTTAGGGAGTTGGAATGCTTTTCACCCTGTCTATCGGAGGGTCAATATAATCACTGACAAGCATTTACCTAGGAAAATAACAATTGCTTTTGCAAGTGATATTCATTTAGGAGCTATCTTAAGCAACAATTATAGCAAAAAGTTTGCTGAGAAAATCAATGAGATAAAACCGGATGTTGTAATTCTCGGCGGCGACATCATCGACGGTAATCTGGAGTTCGTCATAGAGGACGGAAGCTATAAAAGTCTTAAAAACATTAAAGCACCGCTGGGAACATACGCCGTGTACGGCAACCATGATTATTATGGCGAAGATATAATAAAAGAGCAGGAAATGCTGGCACCTGCTGGTATCCGTTTTTTGAAAGACCAATCTGTCGTTCTAGAAAACAGCATCCAAATCACCGGCCTAGACGATTTCCTTTATAATCCGAGAAATAAAGTTCCGCAGCAAAATAACGGCTTTTTCAAAATTCTTGTGGATCATGAGCCCTGGCGGATTAAGGAAGCAACTAATACAGGATATGATCTATATCTGGCTGGTCATACGCATGCAGGGCAGTTTTATCCGAACAGTATCGTTACCAAAAGAATATATGATTTAGATTATGGTAGCAAGATGTTCGGGAAAATGATGGCCGTCGTTTCGAACGGATACGGTTTCTGGGGAATACCGGTACGAATAGGCCCGGCACCAGAAATCGTAGTCGTCAGTTTAGAGAGCAAATAAAGCGCTCCATTATAAATAAAAAAGTCAGAAAGAGCCTTATTTAAAAGAATTTGCGAATATATCTGAAAAAGAAATAACCGCTAGTTGCTATTTTGACTCTAGTTCATCTAATGAAGTGGTAATTATTTCAATAAGCAAAAGTAATGACCTTCTTGCAAATACGCAGGAAGGTCATTTTTATGTGCTTGGTTTGATTTAAAAGGGAAAAATGAAATAATTTGGCAGGTGAATGTCGGTATTAGTCGAATTGTTCTTATAAATGAATAGGAGGTATTTGTGAGCATGAAAAAGTGGATGTATTTTATTTGTGAAATTATTTTCGGCAGTGTTTATTTTCTATTAAAGTTAACAAATAAATTAGAATTTATCATACCTAAAATGAGAGCATTAGGTATGGTTTTAATTAATAAAAAAATCACGGACGGTGTTAGTCAAAGAAGGATAGGAAATGCTTGTTCTATCAATATTGATACTTCTATGCTCTATGAAAAATTTCAAAAATATGATTATTTTACAGAGCGAATTAAGATAACCAAGGAACTTATTGATATACTTTTTGATTTTGATGAGATAGATAAACTTAAAGGAAAAATTTTTATTGTAGAAACGAATCAAATCATCATAAAGGGATTAAAACTAAAACTTGGCGATAAAATAGAAATCAAAAAAATTGACGAATTTAAATGTCATCAGCCTTTTGGAAAATTATTCTTTATTAGTCCTAAAGTTTTAAAAGAAAATCTTACAAACAAAGATTTATATAAGACACTTTTCAAAACAGAAAAAATATATAAGATTTCGGTTGAGTTTAAATAAGTTAAATTTTTATTCTTCGAAAACATACGCTTTAAATGCCGTTGGGATAGCAAAGCTTTCGACGCGGTCTGAATGGCTAATCCAATGCCAAGGGGAGTGCGCTGGTAACGCACGTAGTGTAATCGCATAGCCGATCATGTGCCATTCGATGTGTGTAAAAATATGTTTGGCGGGGGGCAGAGCTTGGATGCTTTGGATTGGCAAGCCTAGGTTTGCGATGTGATTTTTTATCTCTTCGATGGAAAGGTGACCATCAATATGCGGTAATTCCCACATGTTGGCAAGTAGACCTTTGTTGGGTCGTTGTTGAAAAGCTATTTTGTCTTGATATTGCAGGCGGAACATCGTAAGGTTTTCAGGGCGACGGGCTTTTTTGGGTGTTTTTACGGGAATTTCAGTGGTGTAGTCTTCGGCGTGGCTTAGACAAAGTTGTTTGAGGGGACAAAGGGGGCATTTGGCTGCGCCTTTGGGTAAACAAACCATAGCACCGAGTTCCATCAATGCTTGGTTGAAATCACCGGCTTTATCAGTGGGCATGATTTCTTGCAGATAGGCTTCAATCATTTTTCTGGTTTTTTCTTTCATGATATCTTCACGACTCGCGATGAGACGGGTAATCACGCGGAGGACATTGCCATCGACGGCTGGGACGCCGATATGATAAGCAATCGAAGCGATGGCCCCGGCGGTGTAGCGTCCGATGCCGGGCAGTGCTAAAAGTGCATCGTAGGATGCTGGCAGATTACCAGTATGTTCCTGCATGACTTGCTGCGCGGCTTTTTGCAGATTACGCGCTCGATTATAGTAGCCGAGTCCTTCCCAAAGCTTGAGCAGGTCGCCTTCAGGTACCTCGGCAAGCGCTTGCACGGTAGGCAATGCGGTAATAAAGCGGTCGAAGTATGGTTTTACTGCTTCGACCCGTGTCTGTTGTAGCATGATTTCTGAAATCCACACATAATAAGGTTGTGGATTTTCGCGCCAAGGAAGAATTCTAGCTTGGCTATGATACCAGCGGAGCAATGGGGTGACAATTTCTGAAAGCATGTTTATTTGTTTTGTATTATTGGTTGTTTGCATAAATTTGTTCTGCCTTTTCTACTAATTTTTGGTAAACGGGTAGCATATGTGCTTCACTGCAATAAGTATTGATTTCTTTTAGCGGAATCCAGTGTGCACCGCTATTTTCGCTTGGATTATATTGTAAGGGTTCCTGTTCATCAGCGATGAGCAGATACGCACAGGATAGGTGTAAATGTGTATTAACAAATTTTCCTCGTTTGATATGACTGAATACAGGGAGAATATCAAGTGCGGCAATTTCAGATGAAATTGGTTTAACAGACGTGATTCCTGTTTCTTCCTGGGCTTCTTTTAAGGCAACGTGAAGTAAATCAGCATCCCCATCTGCATGACCACCTGTCCAGCCCCAAGATTTATAGATGTTATGATGAATCATGAGTGTCTTGTCAAAAGTAGCGTTTAAAATAAAGCCAGATGCTGTTAAATGCGCGATCGTATTATCACGTAATAAAATTGTATGAGAAAATTTTTCAATCATCATAAGAATGGCTGTTTTATCAGCATTTTCTTGCTCGTTTAATGTTTGGTATTGTTCAATTTGCTTGATGAAATTCAAAGAAAGAAAACCTCTTTTCTAATAAGCATACTTATTATTTTACCATGAAAAAAGATTATATATCAAAAAAATTTGATTGCATCAGCTTTTATTAAGAAATGAATAGAATAGTTTTATGATAAAAGAAAATTCATTATACACTTAATTAAAAGGTGGGGCGTATGAATGGAAAGTAATCATGTTAAATTACCTTCCTTGACATTTATGGTGTCTTTTAGTATCATTTGATTGTCTAAAAATGTTGAATTTAAGGATAAATACTTTTAATATCAAAAGCTAATGTCCGTAACTATCTCGAATTGGATAATGAATTAAAGCCTGCGGATTTTGCAGGCTTTTGCTTTTTATTAAAGATAGAGAAGAGTACTGCTAATGTAATTCTAAGAGTACCTTAATAGATTTAGAATTCGAATGATTACTTACGCTAAAGCATTTGTACAATTGCTATACCATAAAGAGTGTAAGTAGGATTGGATTAGGGAAAATGAAATAGAGTCTATTAGTATTTGGTGCGGAGGCGAATTTTAATGGAGCGGCTAGAATATCGTTTATTCGATAAGGCTAATGGATATCCCGTTCTCTATGCCTATGAAAATATTACTGAATCGGAAATTGCTGCTCGTTTTGTCTGTGACTATTTTTTGAAGGATGGAGTTCTATACCAGAAAACTGCTTGTTCTACGGAACCATTAATGTACGTGATTTATGTAAAAAAAGATGAAGATATTATATCAGAACATAATGATGGTTTGCAGTATGATGGACAAAAAATAAGAGTGGAAATACGGCAGTATACGGAAGAGGTGGATGTGTATCCATTATTCTTTACATATGAAATAAAGGAATATCAACAAGCAATTCTTTATTTACAAAGTGATCTTTTTATTTGGCAAGAGAAGGAATGGCAAAAAACTTCGGCAGAGATTGATGAGGATAGAAAGGTCTATGTATTGTATATCCAACCTAACTTTGAGAAGGAGTAAGAATGAAACAAAAAATTATAATCGAATCATATAGCAAGAAAGAAAAATCGAAAACAAAAACAATAGTGGGCTTGTTTGCGGCGGCAGCATTAGCGATAGGTGTTGTAAGTTATTATCAAGATAAAGATGATGATGATAGCCAGCATTCGGGTGGTGGCGGCGGCGGTGGTCATTATAACGGCGTTCGTTCTTCTTCTACATCTGGTAGTAATGTAGAAAAAATTTCTAGTGGTGCTAAAGGGGGAATCGGTAGTAGCGCAATAAGCGGTGGTGCTGAATAAATATGTCATATCTAAAAAGACGTGAAGAAATTTATAGGCCATTGAGAGATAACGGAATATTTAACTGGGATTATATGTATAACAGTGAATATGCATTAGCTTCGATTTATGCCGTTTCACAAGAAAATAAAGCCGAATTGGCTTATGCGGCTGAGCGTTTAGGAAAGATTTTTACCAAAGCGATTGAAATTGTTCAAATTGCCGATCGTCAGCTCTTTTTGGAGTTAGGAATTCCAGAACTTACAATTGCCGCTGCAAGAAGAGTAGTTATCCCAGAAATACCGACGCTTATTGGTAGATTTGATTTTACAAAAACGAATCAAGGATGGAAGATGTTAGAGTTTAATAGTGACACTCCGGGTGGGATTGTCGAAGCATACTATGCTAACGGTAAAGTGTGTGATTATTATGGATTGTGTGATCCTAACAAAGGCCTTGAAAGTGAGATTACGAATGCCTTTCAAACAATTATAAAACGTTATGCTAGTCTGGGATATGATACTCATAAAATTGTGTTCAGTGCATTGGACTGGCATGCTGAAGATGCAGGAACAGCCCGATATTTAATGAATTGTGCGAAAGTTAATGCTTGTTTTGCTCCATTGAAAAATCTTCGTTTGTACAAAGATAAACTATGGGTACTAATGGATAATGCTCTTGAACCAATAGATGTCCTGTATAGATTACATCCTTTAGGGCTATTAAGTGGGGAAAAAGATACTGATGACTTTCCAACGGGCGCTTTTGTATTAAAGCTTATTGAGGAAGGTAAGCTGGCTATAATAAATCCGCCTTCTGCAATAATTGCACAAACGAAAGCTTTACAAGTATTAATATGGAATTTACATGAAATGCAGGAGTTTTTCACTGAAGAAGAACATGAAATAATCGATACATATATGCTTCCAACCTATATGGAAAACAGATTTTTAACAAAATGTCCTTATGTAACAAAGCCTGTATTAGGAAGAGAAGGAAACGGTATAGGTTTATATAATGAAGATGGAGTGCTAACAGAAAATACATCGAATCACTTTGTTGATCAGGGGAGTATTTATCAAAAAAAAGTAGATTTAGAAGTGGCGGAAGTCGAAACGTTAAAAGGTGTTTATCGTGGATATCTTTTATGGGGGGCCTTTTTGCTAAATGGTAAGGCATCGGCAATAGACCTTCGCATTGGTGGACGTATCACTGATGATATGGCCTATTTTCTGCCAATACATCTTAAATAATTTATTGAAGTATTAAAATTAGGAGGCTGAAAATCATATGAGTGTTTTAGGAGGAAATCTAGTTAATTTTCTAATGTATTTGTTAGTTGCAATACCGCTGATGATGCTGGGCATTTTTATATTCATACATACAACATCTTATAATGAATTTGCAATTATGAAAAAAGGGGGAGATGTAAGTGATTTTTGCCATGTTGATGCTGCGATGGCTGCATCCTATGATTTAGGTGGTAAAATCATAGGTTTGGCAATAGTTATAGCTTCTGCTATTTTTCATTCAGTAACTATTTTTGATTTAGCTATTTGGGGAATCATAGGCATTATTTTTGAAGTTTTTGTATTTTGTCTATTTAGATTATTAGCGCCTATAAAAGTAACGGAGGAAATTCCCAAGGGCAATGTTGCGGTAGGAATATTTTCAGCTGCGTTGAGTCTATCAAGTAGTTTGATCATGTCAGCATTAATTAGCTAATAGGGTCTTAAAGTGGCAAAAATGAATAGACTAGTTTTATGATAAAAGAAAGTTCATTATACACTTAATTAGAAGGCGGGGCGTATGAATGGAAAGTAGTAATTTAGTAAGAGTTTTTGCTGTTGCATCGGGTCGTGTTCAAGGTGTCGGATTTCGGTATTTTGTTCAGAGCAGTGCTTTAAAACATTCCGTTACAGGCTGGGTTAAAAATATGAATGATGGTGCGGTGGAAATGGAGCTTCAGGGAACGGAAACGAATGTTCATCGTTTACTTGCTGTCATAGAAAAGGGCAATATGTTTTGCCGGGTTGATCGTTTAGAGCTTAAGACTTTAGAAATTCATTTAAAAGAAAATGAATTTAAGATAGCGCATTGATGATGGATGGTTGGATAAAATAAAAAGCGTTCCAAAGCTAGCCAAGCCATGGAAGCGCCAATTACAGGGGGGTTAAAGTATTTTTTACACAAAATGATCTGGTCATTCTAGGACTGCGTTATTCAGCGCAAATACTGCGCTATTATTTGTCTAACATCTTGTTCTATTTTTTTGTTGTTTTCGTCGATAAGATCAGTCATAAGTGGCTTTACAATTTTTTCAAGATAAACATTAGAGAATTCACTGATTTTAAGAGTTATATCGTCTGAAGTTTTTGCACTTGGCTTTAGAAGTTTAGAATATTTAGTGATTTCATCATTGTAAATTTTATAATATTTTGTTTGATCTAAATTGCTGATAATGGCACTTAATTCTTCTTTACTTAAACCTAACATTTATAAAACCTCCTATAGTTCAGTATATTATTACGACTTAATAAAAATGCAAGCTATTTTGTAAATAAATTAGAGGGCTTCTTTCCCGAAAAAAAATAATTTTAAATTGAAAAGGACAGACTATTTATCTTAATCAATAAAATGATATGAAATAAATAGTCTGCCCTTTTGTTAATCTTGTATTATATGAATAAGTTTACGTTCGAATCTTCTGCTTCATTGAGATAGTAGCCAACACCACCAATTTTTACATTGTCAATGAGTTCTTCTGGCTGTAATCCCATAACATCCATCGACATTTGACAAGCGACGATTTCTATACCAGAGTCCAAGGCTGATTGGATGAGATCCTCAAGGGAATTTATATTTTTGTTTTTCATAATCTTACGCATCATTTTTGTACCTAAGCCTAACATGTTCATATTTGATAATGTTAGATTTTTAGAACCTCGCGGCATCATGAATTCAAACATTTTTGCGACGATTCCTTTTTGAACGGCAACTTTTTCTGGCTTTCTTAAAATGTTAAGACCCCAGAAGGTGAAAAACATGGTTACTTTCTTGCCCATCGAAGCGGCACCATTGGCGATGATAAACGAAGCAATTGCCTTATCGAGATCGCCGCTAAAAACAACGATGGTTTTATTATCTTTGCTAGTAGGTAATGATGTAGTGTATGTGCTTGGCTGATCGGAAACTTGCATTTTTTTTATGAAGGCAATAATTTGTCCGTTTAATTTTTCCCGTTCGATAAGCTGATGGTTTGTTCTTTGGCACCAAGCGTTAATATCTTCGTAAAAACCGGGATCAGAGGCAATAACTTTAAGAATTTGATCAGGCTTCATTTCGTCAATAGAAGCTTTGACTTGCATTAATGGTCCAGGGCAAGAAAGTCCAGAAGCATCTAGGAGTTTATCATAAGTTTCTTGTTGGTCTTCTTTATCTGTTAGTGAAGTATTTTGGAGAACAGATACCTTTTCTTTCGGTGCAGTGGGCGGCTTTGGCTGAAACTGTAGTGAGGATGCTAATTTGTAACCGCCAGCTAGGGTTTTCGCATTAAAACCATTTTCCATCAAGATTCTAGAGGCGATATAGCTTCGAATACCTACTTGACAGTACGTTAAAATTACTTTGTTTTTATCTAATGTGTCTAATTTTTCGCGGAGATCATCAACGGGGATGTTTACCGCTCCTTCTAGATGGTTATTGTTAAATTCAAGGTCAGTGCGTACATCAAGTAAAATAGTCGTAGCTTTATCGTAAGTCTCTAGTTCATTATAGTGAAAGGTTTGCATACGGCCGGCTAATATATTTTCTGCTACATAACCAGCCATGTTTACAGGATCTTTGGCAGAGGAGAATGGAGGGGCATACGAAAGTTCGAGTTCTGTTAAATCAGATACTTTTCCGCCTAGCCGCATGACGGTGGCAATGACATCGATTCGTTTATCTACGCCAGTATAGCCGATCCCTTGTGCACCTAAAATAGTGCCTTCATCATTAAAAATGAGCTTTAGAGATAATGGTAATGCATTCGGATAGTAGGAAGCATGTGAAAATGGGTGAATATAAGCTGCCTTATGGGCAATATTTAATCTATTTAATGTTCTTTCGTTATTGCCAGTACTTGCAGCAGTTAAGCCAAATATTTTAATTATCGAAGTGCCTTGTGTTTCCTTGTAGGTTGAGGGAATACCGGCGATATTATCAGCGACAATTCTACCTTGTTTGTTTGCAGGACCAGCAAGGGGAATGGTGGTTTTTTGTTTAGTTACAAAATCAACAACTTCAATAGCATCACCAATGGCGTAAATATCTGAAAAAGAAGTCTGCATTTTTTCGTTTACTACGATATGACCTTTACTACCTAAGGTAATACCAGAAGTTTCGATAAACGCAGTATCTGGTTTTACTCCGATTGCTAATATAACTAAATCTGCATAAAGTGATGTAGTATCTTTTAAAATAATTTCAAGACCATCATTATATTCTTTAAAGGCAGCTACGCCATTATTTAGAATTAATTGTACGCCGTTATCTTCCAATTCTTTTTCTAAAAGTACTGCCATATCGTTATCAAAGGGAGCCATAATATGTGGTGCAGATTGTACTAAAGTTACATCTAGACCTCGATCTCTTAGATTTTCCGCCATTTCTACACCGATAAAGCCTCCACCGATAACAGCTATATTTTGTATATTTTGTTGGTCAACAAATTCTTTTATATTGTCAGTGTCCGCGATATTTCTTAAAGTAAGGATTTTATTGTTTTCAATTCCAGGAAGAGGGGGTTTGATTGCCTTAGCTCCTGGCGATAAAATAAGATAATCATAGCTTTCTTCATAAGTACCTTTTTCTTTACTGTTTACAACCACTAATTTTTGTTCTGGTTTGATGTCAGTTACTTCGCTGTAGTTTCTGACATCGATATTAAAACGGTTTTTCATTCCGATTGGTGTTTGGACAAGTAGGTTGCTGCGTTGTTTAATATTTTCACCAATGTAATAAGGGAGTCCACAATTGGCAAAAGAGATATGTTCATCTCTTTCAAACATGATAATTTCAGCTGTTTCATCTAACCTTCTCAGTCTTGCCGCCGCAGAAGCCCCTCCAGCAACACCACCGACAATTACTATTTTTTTAGCCATAACAAAAACCTCCTTCATTTATTTTACATGTAAGTTTACTTTTGATCATTGTGAAAAAATATATCCAGTAAAGCAATGACTCTTGGATCACATACTTTATAATTAATCTCTAATCCATTACGCACACCAATAATGATTCCAGCGGTGCGTAACTTTTGCAAATGTTGAGAAATTGTTGATTGCGGTGTATCAAGACAAGCCTGCATATGGGAGACATTACATTCGCCTTTTTCAATAAGTCCTTTGACAATGCAAAGTCTAACTGGATGAGCAAGTACTTTTAAAAAATCTGCGATTGCAGTTAATTCAGCAAAGTTATTATTCATAATAGCACTCCTTTACAATTTGTTGTATCAATATATTTATATATTACGATATAGTGATATATAAAGTCAATTACTATATTATTAATTTAGGGACAAATATTTTGACACTCGATGAATATGCTTTATAATAATACCAAGTCATAAAATTAAAAGGTCAATGAGGTATCGGTTGAGATAACATAATTCATAAAGGGTGGTCGTAAAAGTGGAGTTACCAGATGAAACTAAAGAAGAAGTCGAAAAAAATGAAGCAGAGAAAAGAAGTTTCTCCAATGTGCTGATGATCGCAGGCACAGTGATTTCTTGTATTGGTTTTTCTTTAGGCATGCAATTGTTCATTGCATTAGGAATAGGCACGATGATTGTGGGAGGATTTCTTGGGGTTTTCAAACAAAAAAATAGCAACTAGCTTTTGCTAGTTGCTATTTTTTATTACTAGATAATGCCACCATTTGTATCAATAGTTACGATTTCACAAGCGATGTTTTTACCGCTAGCTTCAATCGCTTGTTTTACCGCAAATTCAATACCGCCACAGCATGGTACAATCATACGCGTTACGGTTACACTGTTAATGTGATTGTGTTTGAAAATTTCAGTCAATTTTTCGGCATAATTCACCATATCTAATTTAGGACAGCCGATCAGCGTTACTTTATCTTTCATAAATTGATTGTGGAAATTAGCATAAGCATAAGCTGTGCAGTCGGCGGCGATCAGCAAGTCACAATTGTTGAAGAAATTAGCAGTCGGATGAACTAATTTAATTTGTACTGGCCATTGTCTCAGCTCAGATTCTATTGTAATCTCAGGTTGTGCTTTTAACTGCGCTTTTTTGCTCATGTTTTCTTTAACGGCAATTTCGTCGTAAGCTAAAGCTTCACGTTCTTCAAAAGTAATTGCGTCGGTTGGACATACAGGTAAGCAATCTCCTAAGCCATCACAATAATCATCGCGGATTAATTTTGCTTTGCCATTGACCATAGCGATAGCACTTTCATGACACGCTTTTGCGCAAAGTCCGCAGCCGTTACATTTTTCAGTGTCAATTTTTATAATTTTTCTTAACATTTCTTTATCTCCTTTATCGTTTATAGATGAATTAAACGAAGCTTTTCTATAGTTATGAGTATACTATAATGCAATAAGAATAGCTGTTGCAATTGCAACAGCTATTAATTATTTGCATAAGCAAGGAATTTTCAGTTTCTTTGTAGAAATATATAATTTAACTTATAATAGAGTTGTATTTTATTGCTTTAAGAAATTCAAAGGAGTGTTTTGGTGATTAATTATAATTTTTATAATCCAACCAGATTAGTTTTTGGTGAAAATACAATTGAAAAAATTGGTGAGTTGATTGCGCAGCGTGGCTATCGAAAAATCTTAATGATTGCTGGTGGCGGATCGATAAAGAAAAATGGTGTCTATGATGCGGTAGTTCAATCCTTAACCAAAAATCAAGTGGCATGGGTAGAATGCTGGGGCGTACAAGCAAATCCATGTTTAACAAAAGTCCGTGAAGCTATTGCTATAGCGAAAGAGGAAAAAGTAGAAGCAATACTTGCTGTTGGTGGCGGTAGTGTTATTGATACAACGAAAGCAACGGCAGCGGGGGTATTTGCAGCGGATATTTGGAAAGTGTTTGAACGGGAAGAAAAAATAATCAATGCCCTCCCTATTTTTACGGTACTGACCTTATCAGCAACCGCTTCGGAAATGAATTGCAGTGCGGTAATTACCAACGAAGACGAAGAAAAAAAATATGGTACTGGGCATCCATTGCTTTATCCTGCGGTCTCGGTGATTGAACCAAGTGCGCAAAATAGTTTGCCCTGGGAGCAAACGGTAAATGGTGCATTAGACGCTATGGCGCATATTATGGAATTTTATTTTATGGGTACAATAGAAGAAACCGTGCTTGGTGTCGATGAAGCGTTATTAAAAAGTATTATCAAAGCGATAAGTAGATTAAAGTTAAAACAAGATGATAGCATTGCTAGAGCAAACTTGGCTTGGGCAATTACTATGGGCTTGAATGGAATCAGTGGTGCTGGTTTAAAAGGTGGTGACTGGGCCTGTCATGATATGTCACACAGCATTAGTTCTATGTATCATTCGATTGCACATGGCGCAGCACTAGGCGTACTTTTCCCTGCTTGGATGGAATATGTGTGCGAGACGAATCAACATCAGTTTGATCGTTTTGCGAAAGGTATTTTTGATTGTATTGATATCGAAGAGGGTGTCATTAAATTTAGAAATTTAATTAAAAGTTGGCAAGGCTGCACAACACTCAGTCAATTGGGTGTAAAAGAAGAAGATATTCCAGCACTTGCGAAAATGACGGTAGCACGTGGACCGATTGGTCGATTACAAACATTAGATGAAAAAGATGTGGAGAACATTCTCCGACTTGCATATTAAGTTATAGCGCAATGGAGCTGTTCACTTAGGTGGATAGCTCTTTTTGGTGGATAAATGTACAGTGCTAAAAATAAAATTGATTAAAAATAAAAATAAGGCTAACATAAGGATATTAGAGAAAAAAGGAGCGGTTTTATGCGTGGTGTTTTTGATATTATTGGACCTATTATGATAGGTCCTTCGAGTTCGCATACAGCAGGTGCAGCCAGAATTGGATTGATGGCACGTAAAATTTTAGGAGAAGAACCGCTGCAAGCTACAATCGAGTTGCATGGTTCTTTTGCGCAGACCTATAAAGGACATGGTACCGACAAGGCGATTATTGCGGGAATTATGGGATTCGCAACAGATGATGAAAGAATTAAAGATGCATTAAGTATCGCTGTTAGTAGTGGATTAAAATATCAAATCAATACCACTGATTTAGGGGCTGTTCATCCCAATACGGCGGTTATTTATTTGATTGGCAAGGCAGGGCGGATGACACGTATTGTGGGGGCATCGGTCGGTGGTGGTAATATACTGATTACCAATATTGATGGTTATGATGTTGAACTAACCGGTCAATATCATACGTTGATTAGTATTCATCATGATCGTCCAGGCGTAATTACAAAGGTTACAAGTATATTATCTAAGTACAAAATTAATATTGCATTTATGCGTGTTTCTCGTAAATCAAGAGGAGCGGAGGCGCTGATGATTATTGAAGTAGATGAACAAATTTCTGATGATGTATTAGAAGAAACAAAACAGGTACGTGGCGTTGCGAATTCATTTCGTATTCCGCCAATTTAATAAAAGATAAAGGAGTAATTTATGATAAAGTTTAAAAATATCCAGGAGTTAATTGCACTTGCGAATGAAAAAAAAGTTGCGATTTATGATATTGTGGAGCAATATGAAGCGGAAGTATCACAAGTTCCAGTTGATAAAATAATAAATACAATGAAGCAGAATTGGAAAGTGATGCGTGAAGCAGTAGAAAGTGGTATTCAAAACCAAGATAAATCCGCAAGCGGGTTAGTCGGTGGAGATGCGAAAAAAATGAATGATTATTTAGGTGATAACGGTAAGAGTTATGCGGGAAATATGCCGTTAAAAGTGGCAGCATATGCACTGGCTGTTAGCGAAGTAAACGCTGTTATGGGAAGAATTGTTGCGTGTCCAACAGCTGGTTCTTGCGGAATTTTACCAGCAGCTGTTCTTGCTGGAGCCCAGCATAAAAATTGTGATGAAGATAAGATCATTCATGCTTTATTTACAGCCTCGGGAATTGGGATGGTGATTGCGCAGAATGCTTCCATTGCCGGTGCGGAAGGTGGCTGTCAAGCGGAATGTGGTTCTGCCGCAGGAATGGCGGCAGCTGCATTGGTAGAACTTGCTGGTGGGACACCTGAACAGGTAGGGCAAGCGGTGGCACTTGCATTAAAAAATCTCTTAGGTTTGGTTTGCGATCCAGTCGCTGGCTTGGTTGAAGTCCCATGTGTAAAGCGTAATGGGTTTGCCGCAGTACATGCAATGTTGGCGGCCGATATGGCGTTAGCAGGAATACAAAGCGTAATTCCTGTGGATGAAGTGATTGATGCCATGTATAAGATTGGTTTGGCCCTGCCAAAATCCTTGCGTGAAACATCAGAGGAAGGTTTGGCGAATACGCCAACAGCTAGAGCAATTGAAAAAAATTTATACGGCAAAGCTAAATAATTGGCTCATAATCATAAAAAATCAACATTACCCTAAGGCAATGTTGATTTTTTCTTTTTATCGCTCCATAAAGGATAGCCATTTTCTAAAATGTAATGATTAAATATGATTGCTACAAATACCATGAGCAAAATACCAGGCAATAGAGCCGTGAATATCATACTAAAGATCTCATATGGCTCTGTCATACTCATTAAAGCAATCGGCATGGCTACAGCTGGTGGGTGAACAACATCAAAGTTTGTTTGTACCAAAATGGATAGTCCGATGGCAAAAGCAACGACAAACCAACTTGTTTCAAACAATAATGCTGAAAGTATGCCAATCAAACAAGTAATAGAGTAACCACATAAGATATTTCTAGGGTATGCAAACTTTGTTTGATACCCTAGAAATGCAATCACACTGGTCGCGCCAAGAGGAGCGAGTAAAATGTTATAGCCAATGAGACTAGAAATACCTGCGATTATACCGATACTCATAAAAGCACCAAAAGCTGCTAATATGCTTTCTCTATATAAATTTTGAAATAGTTTAATGAAAATTACCTACTAACCAAGAATTTTTTTAAGATCTTGTTCTGGTGTGGAAATCGGTGTAAGATTGAATTTTTCCACTAATACGTTTAAAATATTTGGTGAAACAAATGCAGGTAAAGATGGACCGATATAGATGTTTTTAATGCCTAATGATAATAAAGTAAGTAGGATACAAACTGCTTTTTGTTCATACCAAGATAATACTAATGTTAATGGTAGATCATTTACCCCACATTCAAAAGCATTGGCTAAAGCAACTGCAACTTGAATTGCACTATAAGCATCGTTACATTGCCCCATATCCATGATACGTGGCAAGCCGCCAATTGTTCCAAGATCAAGATCATTGAAACGATATTTACCACAAGCTAAGGTTAAAATAACGCTATCTTTTGGTGCCTGGGTCACGAAATCTGTATAGTAGTTACGGCCAACTTTAGCACCATCACAACCGCCAACTAAGAAGAAATGTTTAATTGCCCCAGCTTTTACAGCATCGATTACTTTGTCAGCAACAGATAAAACTGTATTTTTAGCAAAACCAGTAGTAACTGTTTTACCGCCATTGATACCTGTCATCACGGTATCTTCTTTATAACCACCAAGTTCAAGTGCTTTATTGATAAGTAAAGTAAAATCTTTTTTGTGATCATGTTCATCAATGTGTACCATTTCTGGATATGCTACTACTTCTGTTGTGAATACGCGATCAAAGTAGCTGCCTCTTACTGGCATTAAGCAATTTGTCGTAAATAAAATAGGCGCTGGAAGGTTATCAAATTCTTTTTGCTGATTTTGCCAAGCTGTACCAAAGTTTCCTTTCAAATGAGAATAAGCTTTTAATTTTGGATAGGCATGGGCTGGTAACATTTCACCATGGGTATAAATATTAATACCTTTATCTTTTGTTTGTTCTAATAATTGTTCTAAATCATACAAGTCATGACCAGTAACCACAATAAATGGCCCTTTTTCAATTGTTAGGCTAACCGTTGTTGGTTCAGGGTTGCCATAAGTTTCAGTATTGGCTTTATCAAGTAGTGCCATACAGCTTAAATTTACTTCGCCAGTTTCCATAACAACAGCTAGTAATTCATCGACAGTTAAATCTTCACTAATGGAGCAAAGTGCTTTATAAAAGAAGTTATTTACTTTTTCGTCTTGATAACCAAGAACCATTGCATGATAAGCATAAGCTGCAATGCCACGAATCCCAAATAAAATAAGTGATTTTAAGGAGCGAATATCTTCATGTTCTTGCCAAAGAGTGCTCACGTCATAAAGCGTGCAAGCAGAGTCGTCAGCAATAAATTTTGCTTTTTCTTGCTCTGTTTTTGCAATTTGCTTTTCAATGGCTTGATTGTCAAAGTTAACATTCGTTATGGTTGTAAATAAACCTTCAAGAATGATTTGGTTGGTTAAATCAGTTATAGTACTTGTTTTAGTCGCTTTTGCTAGATTGATTAAGCTACTGGTTAAATCATCTTGCAAATTTGCTGTATCTGCTTTTTTTCCGCAAGCTCCAGCGCCACCTTGACAGCCTGTACCACCAATTGTTTGTTCACATTGAAAGCAAAACATATTAGACATTTTTCATACCTCCATAAATTTGTATTGATTTCCTAAATTAAGTATAATAGTATTAATAAAAAATAGCTGTTGCATTTGCAACGAAGGTGCGGTTTTATGAAAAAAAATGTAGAATTTTTGAAAAAAGTTAATTTATTTCGTGGTCTAGACGATGAAAAATTAGAAGTGATGATAAACTGCCTTGGGGCTGTTGTGCGGACTTATAAAAAAGAAGCAATCATATTTATGGCTGGTGACCTGGTTTCTGAGGTTGGAATTATTATGAAAGGAACTGTGCAGGTAATTAGAGAAGATTTATTAGGAAATCGGACAATTGTTGCTCATTTAGCAGAAGGTGATTTATTTGCTGAAACATTGGCTTGTGCCGGGGCGGTAAATAGCCCAGTGACAACAATTGCCATGACAAATTGTGAAATATTATTTATTGGCTTTCGTCGCATTATCACAAGCTGTTCTTCATCATGTGAGTTTCATGCCAAATTAATTGAAAATATGCTGAATATCATTGCTCAAAAAAATATATTGTTAAATTATAAATTGGATTTGCTGTCGCAACGAACTACTGGTGAGAAATTAAGAACTTATTTTTTAAGCGAAATGGAGCGATCAGGGAGTTGCAAATTTTTGATTCCGTTTTCTCGCAATGAATTAGCAGATTTTCTTTGTGTTGACCGTAGTGCGTTATCAAGAGAGCTAAGTAAATTAAGAAATCAAGGAAAAATTGATTTTAATAAAAATGAGTTTGAAATTATAGAACTTTAGAAGCAATGAACTAAATTGGAATATCCTGGATATAAATCAAGTATCCCTAACATCAGGATAACTAGTGTTATATTAAATGCTATGTGGTAAAATAAACTAAAAGAAAACGTAGTATTTATTTGGAGCGAATTTTATGAAAACATTTTTAAGTAGTATTTTTACAAAAAGCAACATCAAACATATCATGCTAAGTGCTATATACTATTTTACGTTATTGATTTTTTCTAAGGTTTTATTTTCAGTTATTCCGGGACAAGAAGTTCGTATTGCAAATTTCTTATCACCTGTTTTAGGCATTATTTGGGGACCTACGGCAGCAGTTGGGATTTCGATTGCTAGTTTTGCAGGCGATATCTTATTTGATTCTGCCTTATATATTGCGATTACTGGAGCCATTGCGAATTTTTTTCTCACCTATATTCCTTATAAATTATGGCATACTGTAAAAGTAAGGTATGAAGATCGTTATTTTTTAAGTGATACAAAAAGTGTCTTTAAATATATCTATATAATAATGATTACATCACTTACCGTCGGGGTATTTCTGGCTATGATTGTAGAATCTAGTAGAATACCTTTAACTAGTGAAACTTTTTTTTCGTTGTTTTTTACCACATTTGATTTGTCTTTCATCCTAGGAATTCCAGTGCTGATTATACTTTCTCATTCTAAAGTAAAAGCGTATTTGCCAAATGGTGAAAAACGAAAGCTAGGCTCTGCAATTTACTATGACTTCTTGTTATATATAGTTATTTTTATCGGGGCTGGATACATTTATCTTTCCAATCAAAATAATAATGAAATGAATCCTAATTTTGCATTTTTAATCTGGATGCTGATGTTTTTACTACTGACGTTATTTATGCAAAAACCGCTGATCGCTGGTCCGATAGCGGATCAACAAGCCCGTGATTTAGTAAAACAATCAATCAAAGTAAAAATAACGTATGGATTTATTTTACTTGTGCTCGGATTTGTTAGTTTCATGGGTGCTTTTGTTTATTTAGCGGATCTGAACAATCTGTTGATTGAGCCTCTATTGGTATGGAATTATTTTTCTATGAGTATGGTTTGGTCAATTCATCTTCTTTTTGTGGTAGGCTTACTTGGTTTATGGCAGGTAGAGCGGAAGATTATCCAACCATTAGAAGTTTTGACTGTTGCGGCGGAGCAATTCACAAACATAGACCATCAAGGAGTAGAGCCTTCGTTATTGAAAAAAGTTTTAGAGATTCGTAAAGGTGATGAAATCGGGGTACTATCCAATATATTTGGAGCAATGATGAAAGCGCTCAATCAAGATTTTATTCGAATAGAAGAAGAAAGAACAGAACGAGAACGTAGGGAAGCGGTATTAAATACTGCTATGCGTCAACATTTACCTAGTAATATCGGCTTATTTAAAGGATTACATTATTTTGATATTTATGCAAAGCTGTATCAAGGTGAAAAAAATGCGAGCGATTTTTATGATTTTTTCTTAATAAATGATCATCAGTTATTTATCTATGTTGCGAAGTTAGCAGAGCAAGATGCTTTATTGATGTCTACTATTAAAACATTAATTACACAGGATGCGAAACTTGGTTATAATCCTAAAAAGATTTTAAACAATATAAATCATCAATTGTGTAGACATAATATAAAAGAACTTTTTCATGTGGTCTTTATTGGAATCGTTGAATTAGATACCGGGACATTGAAATATCTGAAGATCGGAGATCCTGCTTCAATCCTTTGTAAAAATGATAAAACAATAGAATGTTTAGATTCAAAAGATGATATAAGTTTAGCTCAGCAGGCAGAAGCTTTATATTCTGAATTGGAATTAGCCTTAGAGCACG
>JARBTT010000263.1 GCA_029240055.1 Anaerosinus sp. | reverse complement strand
GTAGGGACGGTGGTGATGTCTTCATTAAGACATCACCACCGTCCCTACGTATTTTTCGGCAAAAAAAAAGAACAATGATCACTGCCCTTATTGCCCTCTGAATTCTAAAATATATTGTCCCCCCCCACGGTCTTGCCTACGCCACCCTTACGAGTGGCGATGCTGATGATTTTCATAGGGGTTCCGCAGTATCTACAGCTACGTCTACCTATTTTTTTTGTTTTGGTAAAGATATTCGCATTTTCTAGAAGGAATTCGCTAATAGCATTACCACGTGTCATTATACAAGGTCATGAAAGCTTTATTTCAGTATTTTAAAATTAGAAACAATCTGGTTAATTATATTCCGATCAGCTGCTAAATTATCATAGTCTCCAACGAAGCTAATAGTATAGGCATATTCATCACTTTGGATACGGTAGGTATGCCAATAATTCTTCGTCTCAGGTGAACTGATGGCATCAATGAAAGAGAATAGTACCCATCGTGCTTCATAACCGTCAATATGCAGGCTACCACTTTCCTCTACTGAATAACAAACATCTTTTAAACTTAAAACATTTTCTTGAAGTTTGCTCATATATTGATCAAGTTCTTGTTTCGGTTTACTATACTGGCAAGCTGTTACATCTACCTGAAATTTGTGATCATTCGATTTGGCGATCAAAGTTACAGGTTGACGAACGTTCAATTCTTCTGGCAATGTAATTTGAAAACAATCACTCATTTTATAAGTTTTGGTTATTTGATACTCCAAAAATATTCCTCCTTTTGGAAAGCATTATACTGCTAAGAAACAGCTTAGGAAATAAAATCCTTTTATTTTCTAAGCTAATCCCTTATTAAAATACTCCAGCATCATGCAAACTCCTTCAAAAAACATTTCACCCAAATTACACAAAGGTAAAGCTATTTTTCGCCATTACCAATAATACGGCCAGCGCATAGTTGGTGGCCATTTTTTGTTTTTAGCATGATTCAATCCGAAGTTATGCTGACACCAAAGGAGCCATGCTGAAACTCTTACACGTTTCACACGGTCCCTTAGATCGTCGACAAAAAAGGCACTTTACGCAAAGCGTAAGGTGCCTTTTTGTCGATGACCTGAAATGCTGTCTCTTTTGAGACAGCATTTTAATTTTTACACGTTTACATTAGGTGTTGAATTATTCGCATCCGTTAATTGCTCTTCTGTTAAACCTGTGCTTACTAATTTAGCTATTACCAAATCACCAGATACATTCAATGTTGTTCTGCACATATCTAGGAATCTGTCAACGCCAAGTATTAAGCCCAAACCTTCAACAGGCACGCCAACGTTTACACACAGAATAGCGATTATCGGCAAAGTACCGCCAGGAACACCCGCTGTGCCGACACCGCCCAAAACTGCGGTTAAAACAACAACAACCTGTTGACTAAGTGTTAAATCGATTCCGTAAACTTGAGCTAAGAAAAGTAATACAGCACCTTCATATAATCCCGAACCATTTTGGTTAGCGGAAGCACCGCAAGTCAGAACAAAACGTGAAACTTTGGTGGGAAGTTTAAGTGATTTTTCTGCAACCTCCAGAGCGATTGGCAATGTAGCATTGGAGGAAGCAGTTGAAAATGCATATACATACGCTTCTTGACATTCCTTAAAGAATTTAAAGGGGTTTGTTTTGGCAAAAATCTTAAGGAATAAGCCATAAACGACAAACTGCTGAATCAATATGCTTAGTACAACTACGCCGGCAAATACAGCAACATTTCCCAGGAAGCTAGCACCCATACGATAGGTAGTGTTAAATACAATCGCAAAAATACCATAAGGAGCAAGCTGCATTGCCCAGTCGATTATTTTTAGCGAGCAGTCATAAATTGCCTGAAGCACCTTAATAAAAGCATGTTCTTCATCTTTAACACATATGCTCAGAGCATATCCGAACATCAATGCAAAGACCATAACAGCTATAATTTCGCCACCAAACGCTCTGGCAGCAGAGTCAACAGGGTTCTGAGGAATTAAATCTGTAATATATTGAGTCCAAGGTTTGTCTTTTCCAATCTGCATGTTTTTATTAATTGAGATAACGGCCTGATTCTTTGCAAGCTGTTCCTTATCAAACTGCAAGCCAACACCTGGCTGCATAAAGTTAGTAATTGCAATAGCTACAAAAACTGCGATAAGGCTTAAAGCAACAGTGTACGTTAACGATTTTGCAGCAACCTTTCCCAAACTGCGGCCTTTACCAAGTTCGTAAACACCAAGCATTAGGGCAGATACCAACAAAGGAACAACGACCATGAAAATCATTTTTAGGAAGATAGCACCGGTTAAGGTACAAAACTCAGTAAACGTCTTCATGAAAGGAAAGGTTTTTTCAGGTAGATTATAATAGGCAATTATTCCAGCAATAACACCCAAAATAAATCCTAACAATAGTTTTTGATACTGTTTCATATACTTCCTCCTTTAAATTCTACCTTTTTGAACAATTCTCTTAAATAGATGTGTAATAAAATCCTCGATCCCTTTTTCGCTTCACCCCCTCGAACATATTTGGTGTCGAACCAACAGGTTAACTAAATTATCCGTCCCTTGCACATGTGAAGCACTCGGAGTACTCCCTAGATAAATATTAGTGTGTATTTTATCATTATAACTCATAATTAACTAATAATTACAGTTATACAAAAAAATACATAATATATTTATGACCTTCGAAAAGATGAAGGTGTTATTTTTACACTTTGCTCTATTGCATTGTCATTCAATGTAAAGTAAGTATTTACTTATTTACATGCGTACCCTTATACAAAATTGGTATTGCCGCTGCTATAAGGATCATCCCCATAAAAGCGGGTGCGGCATGACCAAGTGATATATAGAGTTGACCTCCAATGATAGGCCCAATCATTCT
>JARBTT010000262.1 GCA_029240055.1 Anaerosinus sp. | reverse complement strand
ATTGAAATTATTATTCTTGGTTTGATTGCTTTTATTGGTGGGACTGCCAGTGGAGTACTGCTTGGCAAAGTGCAATGCTATTTATCTGGCGGAAAGGTAAATCCATTAATTGGCTCGGCTGGCGTATCGGCAGTGCCAATGGCGGCACGCGTAAGTCAGATTGTTGGGCAAAAAGCCAATCCTGCTAACTTCCTACTAATGCATGCCATGGGGCCAAATGTAGCTGGTGTTATCGGTACAGCAGTTGCAGCAGGGACGATGCTGGCAATGTTAAAATAGTAATCCGTAAAATTTATTTAAGGTGAAAATTTATGATTCATAACATTCATGATAAATAAAGGAGGCAAAGCATATGTCAGCTGCTGTAGTTACCTTAATCGTGCTAGGCTTTGTAGCGTTACTCTTTGTTACTGAAATTGTTCCGCTAGCGATAACGGCTATGGGCGGAGCGATTGTCCTAGGGGTTATCGGAATAATTCCAATGAAGGAAGTTTTTTCGGGATTATCGAATTCTACTGTTGTTTTATTTGCTGGGATGTTTGTTATTGGTGCGGCTATGTTTCATACGGGACTTGCCCAAAAATTGGGCGAGTCAGTCGTACGTATTGTTGGAAAAAGTGAAAATGGCTTAATGGCTGGGACGATGATCATTGCAGCTGCTATTTCCTCGGTATCTTCCAATACAGGTACGACAGCTGCGTTAATGCCAGTTATTGTTGGTATTTGTGCGGTAGCTAAAATTCCTGCTTCACGTCAATTGATGCCGTTAGCATTTGGGGCAGGCTTAGGTGGTATCATTACCTTAGTTGGGACACCGCCAAATATTATTGCAGCCGGTTCGTTAAAAGCGGCTGGACTTGAACCTTTTGGTTTCTTTGAATTTGCTTGGATCGGTATCCCGCTTACCATTGCTGGTATTGCGTATATGATGTTTATCGGCAAACATCTCTTACCAAAAACTGTTTTATCCATCGATGATATGCAAATTGACGAAGAAGCTGCAAAAGAAGCGACTGCTGGAACAACGGATAAATCTAAAATGTGGATTACAGCAGCTACACTTATGTTTGTTGTCGTCGCGATGGCACTTGATATCAAACAGTTTCCTCTAGAAGTTGCTGCGATTACTGGTGCAATCTTCCTCGTATTAACAAAATGTTTGAGCGAAAAACAAGCTTATACGGGGATTGACTGGGTAACGATCTTCCTATTTGCAGGCATGATGCCAATTGCTACGGCGATGGATAAAAGTGGCGCCGGCAAATTAATCGCCGATCAAGTGGTTGGTATCTTGGGTGGAGATCCTAGTCCACTGATGGTTACCTCAGTATTATTCGCACTATCTTGCGGGTTAACGCAATTTATGTCGAACACGGCTGCTACAGCACTATTAGCGCCGATTGGTATCTCAATTGCAAAAAGTTTAGGTGCTAGTCCACATGCTGTATTGATGGCAATTGCTGTTGCTGCATCTTGCGCATTTGCAACACCTGTTGGTACACCACCGAACACCTTGGTGCTTGGCCCTGGTGGCTATAAATTTATGGATTATGTAAAAGCAGGTACTGGACTGGTTGTCGTTTGCTTTATCGTATCTGTTATTATCATTCCAATTGTATGGCCATTCTTCCCTAAATAATATGGGTACCAAGGGGCAAGAAAATATCTTGCCCCCTTGGTTTATCAGTTTAGCGTAAATAAGCTGTAAGAAAAATATTTTCATTACAGTAAAATACAAGGCTTTTGCAATTTTTAAATAGATCATAATGGTGGTGAAACTATGGAAAAGTATAGAGAAACATCAGAATATAGTAAAGAAAAGTTAATTTGGATGGGGCTTGCGATCATAGCATTAATTGTGTGGTCGGTCGTTGAGATCAAAGCTATTTTAGCTGGTAAGCTAAATTTGGGTGGGGTAGTCTATATTCTATTGTTTACAGGACTACTTATTTGGCGTTATGCAGTTTCTTATGCGTATTCATTGACAAAAGATGAACTCATTATTTATAGTAAATTTTTAGGCTTTTCAAAGACTTTTGTTGTAGCATTTGATTCGGTGGAAAACTATTCTGATCAATACGTTAAAAAGCTTTTTAGACGTACAGGAATTAGCTGTTATAACTATCGCTACTCTTCTGGAGATGGAAAAACTACACGCATTTTGTTATTTAGATGCAAAGGCAAGAAACATGCGGTTTTGTTTAAAGTCAGCGACAAGTTTATGCAAGAACTACAGAAGCTAATGCCAGAAAAATATTTAGATATGAGAGAATGTCATTAGAAAGTGGGTGTTATCATGGCAGAATCTGAGCAAGCAGTAAGAGTTATTTTGTCTTTTATGAATGCTTTATGTATTATTTATATCACGGCAAAAGTGATTGGCGAGGAAAAAAAGGCAAAGTGGTTTAAGAAACGGCAAAAGTCCAATATTTTTACGCGCCGTGGTTTTTTAGGGGATGCTTGTAATTTTGGTGTTCCGCAGAAATGGCAAGGCTTTGCTGTTGCATTCTGGCTTTTTGGTAGCATCGGTGTATTAAGTTACGTTGTGATTTTTACAATGTAAGTGATTGAAGTATGGATGCTATACTATTTTATATGAAAATAAGTGGCTATATAAAAAAATATATTTCATAGGGGAATACGAAAAACAGCTGCGCATACCAAGATAGAAATCTAGCAATAAAAAATATATTAGGTATAAAAGATTGTTGTGCTCCTAAAAATGCCGTATGACAATCTTTTTTGTGTGTAATTTAAATTTGAATCCTTCTATGTATTTATTTTTGCCTAACATAGAAGAATTTTTTTATGAACCTAATCAAAATGCTATATATCTTCACGAAGCAGTTAAAAATGTGGAAAATATTTTGTGCAATAACAGACGGATTATTTGTATAATGTATGCAATGTTTTGACGATAAATGTCG
>JARBTT010000261.1 GCA_029240055.1 Anaerosinus sp. | reverse complement strand
CAAAGTGCTTTTGTTGTTGCTGAAATATATGCATCAGTAAAAAATACTTTTCCACTTTTTGCTTCTTTAAAATAATCACGATCGCTACGATCACCATTTTTACCGCTTGTGCGCGCAATTTGCTGGCCATTTTTATCTAGTACCGCAATCAATTCGAATTGTGGATTTTTCTTCTGAACTTCAATCATAAAAGCTTGTATTGCCTCTGCATTCATTGCTCGCACCGCTGGCGTTGCTGCTAATGCTTCATTGATCCCTTGGGCGTTATCCATCGAAGACTTAATTTGATTGGAAATTTCTTTTGTAAGATTACTATTTGCTGCTAAAGCTGTTTGCCGCATCTCTAAAACATTAAAATATGCATTCAATGCAGTACCAATAACGACCGGAATGAATGCAAATAAAATAAATAATACCACAAGTTTTGTCTTAAGACTTTTATACATTTTGCCACCTCAAAATCATTTAATAACTACTGAAAAATCACGATAATCATCCCATGAATATTGATCATCGTAAGAGATATACCTTATAAAAATAACTAGACCTAAAAATAAATAACACACACCTTAGAAGCGTACAGCCACAAATCAATTTGTTGTTACTATTAAAATGCCATAGTTAGCTAACTTTACTGCTATAATTATTCTAATTGTCAAACTATTGAAAACTACGAATAACTATATAAATATTTATTATACAATCATAACTTATGTTTTGTTTATAATGACATCTTTTATGTGCTGCACATAAATATCTTGCATGGCAACATTTTCACCTAATCCATGCAGATAAACATCAACAAGATAGCCAGCATTCGTTATTGTATTTTTCCACGAACTTTCTTTCTCCCCATTCATGTCATGTACAACATGATTACCTGCAACTAATAAAAATGGCATCAAGAGTACCTTCTTAATATTCGGTTTACCAGCTAATCGAGCCAAAACATCTTTTATATTAGGATAGTCACTTCCTTCAAGAACACCAATCGTGATATTTTCTTCTGCTTCGTCAAGTTTTTTCTGTAATCGTTCATATGCAGGATTATGTTGATGTGGAGAACCATGCCCCATAAAAACGACTTCTGTATCCGCTTCATTGCAATGAATTTGTGATTTTATTGCTTGCACTGCAATAGAAAAATCATCTGCAGTATGATCGCTGCCATCAAACATTAGAACAGGACGACCAACCGTTAGCGTTTTGAATGCGCCCTTATACTCATCCGCTACAGCAATGACTTTATTCGCATATTCTTCCCCTGGCGTTAAATGTGTCGATTGAATGATAACTTCTTGAGCCCCTTCAGCTTTAAGCTTTTCTAGTGCTTGGGATAAAGTATCGACATATATATCCCGTTCACTTAGTTTTTTAATAATAAAATTTGAAGTAAATGCTCGTCTTACCTCATATTCAGGAAAGCTAAGTTTAATTCTATTTTCGACACTTTCAATACATAAGACTCTGATTTCATCATTAGCTGTACCAAAACTTACTACTATAATCGCTTTTTTATTGGGCATGATCTACTTTCACACTCCTCTAATAAGAATCGGTTCAATTTTGTATTTAGAATACATGAAACAGCATGCTGGAGACCTCAAAGCGGGCTAAAAATCAGCAATGAAACTATGACTTTATACAAAAAGCTCTTTAAATCATCCCAACTTAGAGAGCTTACTCTTCAATTAGTGATCCTTATGCTACCTTACGTGAACAAGCAGTAACTATTTTAGCATTTTATGTTAGAAATGACAATAAACCCTATGAATTATTTTTTCATTTATATTGCTTGGTCCTACATATCTCTAGAAATGCATCAACAATCTGCGGATCAAATTGCTGTCCTTTATTTCTTTCCAGCTCTTGCATAGCCACTTCTTGATTCATGCCATTTCGATATGGTCGATCGGAAATCATAGCTTGAAAACTATCGGCAACAGCAATCACTCTTGCACCAAAAGGAATATCCCTCCCCACTAACCGTTCAGGATATCCTTGTCCATCATAACGTTCATGATGATGCTTAATGATATCTTGTATTTGCTGAAGCGAAGAGTTTCCTTTTAATATTTTAGCTCCAATTAATGGATGCTCTTTAATAACGGCAAATTCCACCTCTGTTAGCTTACCTTTTTTGTGAAGAATTGTATCACATATTCCAATTTTCCCTACATCATGCAAAATTGCTGCCAAATTGATTGTAAATCGTTCTTCTACATCTATTTGCAAATGATTCATGATGTCCACTGCAATGATTGCAACTTGCGCCGAATGACCATGCGTATATTTGTCTCTAGCTTCCAAAGCATTCACTAGCCCCACTGTCATACTCATCATCGTTTGTTCTTTATCAAGAACTAGTTTTTTGATTAGCTTATTTACCTGCATACCAAGTTCTTGGATTTCATCGTTACCAGTATCATGTACCAAAACATCTAATTTCTCGTCCAAGAGCATCTCAATAACATATTTTATATTATTCAATCTTCCAACGAAATGGTTAGCTACAATAAAGCTAACCAGCAGGATCAAAAACAAACCTAATATCGCCCACAATAAAATATGTCTACTGCGATTTTCAGCCTCGGCCTTTACCTGATTGGCATCAAAATCAATGCCTACAATTCCAACAACTTCTCCCTTGGAATTCTTTATCGGAGCATAACCAGAAAGTGTTTGTCCCCATTTATCATTTGTGAAATTCCGATCCACTGTGGGGTGATAAAAACCTTCCAGCATATCAGGAGCATGTGCGATACTGTAGGCTTCGCCTACCGAAGCATGTTCTTCATCCAGCGCTGAATCTACAACAAAGTATAGTTCATCTTCATTTTCACCTTTTCGCATAATATAAGCGTCATGAATTCTCTCATTTTCCAAAATCAATCGCAAAAGTGAATTTTGTATCAATTGGTATTCATTACTTATTTCTTGTTCT
>JARBTT010000260.1 GCA_029240055.1 Anaerosinus sp. | reverse complement strand
CTAAAATACAAACACCTGCTGGATTTCCTGTAAACGGTCGATTGGTAAATGCATCTACCTGATAAATATCTATACTCATGTAAATCTCTCCTTATATTAATATTGTAATATAATTTATCACTAAATCTAACTAAGCTATTTTATAAATTATCAATATCTACAGCATATTCAATTTTCTCTGCAACCTCTTTTGCTAACTCACTGCCAAATAGAATCTTAAGGACATAAAATCCTAGCTCTAAACCAGAGGTGACACCTGCAGCGGTGATGATATTCCCATCTTGGATAACTTTTGTTTGCTTGATTGCAATTGCATGATAAGTTTCCAGTTCTTCTAGTGCTGTGTGATACGTAGTCGCTTTTTTCCCTTCGAGCAAACCAGCGGTGGCTAAGATGAAGGCACCGGTACAAACGGAAGTCATATATTTTGTATGCTTGGATTGACTTAGTACGAATTTTCGGATATTCGAATTGTGCATCGCCTCAAAACGTCCTTTGCCACCTGGTACAACTAAAATATCTAAATCGGGGCAAGTAGCAAAGGAATATTCAGGGATAATCTTCATCCCATTAAATGCTTGGATGATATCCAAGTTCTCAGCCACAAGGGAAACTTGGGTGCTATTAGACTGAATTTTATTGATATAACTTAATACTTCAAAGGGCCCTACAAAGTCCATTTCCTCAACTTGCGGAAAAATAAGAACGCCTATTTTAACCATAGCAATCTCCTTTGTAATGATTATTTATTTTAGTACTGATTCATATATAACTATTCACTGATATATGAATCAGTAATTTTTTTGCATAGCTGCACAAAACTATCCAATTCTTTTTCTGTTAATGTGTTTTCAATTAAATCCATGATTTTATTTCTGAACTTTTCTGATCTTGATAGAAAATCCTTACCATCAGTAGTAATCATGATATCATATGTTCTTCTGTCATTTTTTCGTCGTTGCTGTATGATGTATTTTTTCTCTAAAAGCCTTTTTGTTAGTTTAGACATACCAGCTTGAGAAATTCCACGAATTTCTGCTAATTCCTTGGTAGTTTTAAAGCCTTGCTTATCTAAAATGTCCAATACATTATACTGTGCTGTTGTCACCCCATCAATATTAAAGCGATTAATATTACTAATAATCATACATTGAAAAGGTATATAGTAATCTTCTAATTCTTTTTTTGCCATAGGTATTCTCCTTACTTAACATGTTTCTTTAGATATTGTCCCGTGATCGAGGATGTACAGTTTATTAAATCCTTTGTCAATCCCTCAAACATTACGTTACCGCCGTCTTGTCCGGCGAGAGGTCCTAAATCAATAACCCAATCTGCTTGACTAATAACATCTAAATTATGTTCTATCACAATTACGGTACTGCCTTGCTCAACGAGGTGATTCAAAATCCTAAGAAGTTGGGATATATCTGACATATGAAGCCCGGTAGTAGGTTCGTCCAATACATAAATCTTTCCATGACTTTCAAGTTCCGCAGCAAGTTTTACTCTTTGAAGTTCACCCCCAGATAAAGTGTTTAATGGCTGTCCGAGTGTAATGTAAGTGATTCCTACATCTGCCAGCCTTTTTAAGATTGCTGATATTTCTTTTTCATAGAAAAATTCTAAAGCTTCGTCAACTGTCATTTTTAAAATTTCACTTATGTTTTTGTCACGCAATTTATAACTCAATACTTCATCTATAAACCGATTGCCTTGACAAACCTCGCACATAGTTACCAGCGTATCCATAAATGCCAAGTCTGTATAAGTTACACCTAAACCCTTGCAGTTTGGGCAGGCGCCTTGTGAATTAAAGCTGAATAAAGCAGGTTGTACATGGTTTGCTTTTGCAAACAGCGTCCTTATTACATCAAATATTCCTGTAAAAGTTGCGATATTGGAGCGTTTCGAGGTTTGGAGCGGTTTTTGATCAATGAAAATTGTGTTTGGATAAACTTTAGGCAGCACCTGATTGATTAACGTACTTTTTCCTGAACCTGCAACCCCAGTTACGACCGTCATAACCCCTTTAGGAATATTTACATTAATATTTTTAAGGTTATGCAGATGCGCGTCTTTCAGAGATAACCATTCAATATGAGGTCTAATATCCTTTTTTAATTGTGTTTGGTTGCATAAATACTTTCCTGTAAGAGTATCTGACGATGCCAAACCCTCTAGAGTACCTTGATACATTATTTTGCCACCATTTGTACCAGCTTTCGGTCCGATATCAATGATATAATCAGCAATTTTAATAACATCCGAATCATGCTCAACGATTAGTATGGTGTTACCTTTATCACATAAAAGCTTTAATAGTGCATTAATTTTATTTACATCATGAGGATGTAATCCAATACTCGGTTCATCAAAAATATAAGTAATATCTGTTAAGCTGCTTCCTAATTGTCGAACCATTTTTATTCGTTGCGATTCGCCACCAGAAAGGGTTGAGGTTTCGCGGTTTAAACTCAAATAACCTAAACCAATCGAGACTAAATGCTCTAGCCGATTGGTTATAGCTGTGACCATAGTTGCAGCTTTGGGGGTGTTAATGGTACGGAGAAAATCTAACAGATCAATAATTTGCATTTCAACGCAATCTGCGATGGTTTTATTGTTTATTTTGCACTGTAAAGCGGTTTGATTTAATCGAGAACCGTGGCAAAGAGGACATGTTTCTTTATGAACAATTCTAATTATTTCTTTTTTATATTTGGTCGATTCTCCCTCTGATTTTTTTAGGAAACTTCTTTCGATTCTTGGGATAAGACCTTCATAGAGTGAAGTCTTCGGCCATTGTGGATCAGAGGTAGTTACTTTAATGTCTGTCTTGTACAATAACAAATCTAGTTCTTGCTCCGTAAAGTCTTTTATTTTCTTGTCGTTATCGAAAAATCCCGAATGGATATATCTTTTTAATCTCCATCCTCCCGGCTCAAAGGTT
>JARBTT010000003.1 GCA_029240055.1 Anaerosinus sp. | reverse complement strand
GATGTTTACCCATGATTTCCTCAGCATTTTTTAAGTTTAACTCTACTTGTTTGTAGGAAGTACCACCAAAGGAATTGCGATTTTCTACGCAGGTTTCTGCTTTGATCGCTTCTAGGATATCGGCTTCAAATAATGGTGAGAATTGTTTAAATTCTTCTAGGGATAAATCCATCAACCATTTATTATTTTCAATGCAATAGTGAACGCTTTTACCTGATACTTCATGGGCTTGTCTAAATGGCAGGCCTTTTTTCACGAGGTAATCCGCTAAATCTGTTGCATTGGAGAAATCTTCTCTGACTGCCGATAGCATGACATCTTTGTTTACACGCATTGCTTTGATCATTTGCGCATAGACACTTAGGCTGAATTTTACCGTATCAATGGTATCAAACAAACCTTCTTTATCTTCTTGTAAATCTTTATTATAGGCAAGTGGTAAGCCTTTTGCTGTCGTAAGCATCGCCATAAGATGACCGATTACCCGACCAGTTTTACCTCTTACAAGCTCAGACACATCAGGATTTTTCTTTTGTGGCATCATGCTCGAACCTGTGCAATGTGCATCGTCAAGTTCAACAAAAGAAAACTCTTTTGAACACCATAAAATAATTTCTTCACTGATACGGCTAAGATGCATCATTAAGATCGATGCAAAGGATAAAAATTCTAAGATATAGTCGCGATCACTTACAGCGTCTAAGCTGTTGTTATATACCGCACCAAAGTTCAATTGCTCCGCGACAAAATGTCTGTCGATAGGAAATGTCGTACCAGCAAGTGCGCCAGCTCCTAGTGGCATAATATCAGCGCGTTCATACACCCCTTGCAACCGAGAAAAATCTCGGTTTAGCATGGAAAAATACGCAAGTAAATGATGCGAGAATAAAATAGGCTGCGCGCGTTGTAGATGCGTATAGCCTGGCATGATCACATCAGAATTTTTTTCTGCTGTTTCTACCAAGGCTTTTTCCATATCTAAAAGAATTTTTGCGATATTGGCCACTTCTTTACGTACATACATGTGGGTATCAAGGGCAACTTGGTCGTTACGGCTACGCGCGGTATGAAGTCTACCGCCTGCTTCGCCGATGCGATCGGTTAAACGTTTTTCGATATTCATATGAATATCTTCGAGGGCAACTTCAAAAGAGAAGTTGCCTGCCTCGATATCGGCTAATATGCCTTTTAACCCGTCAACGATTGCGTCTTTATCTTGATCGGAGATAATACCGCACTTTGCAAGCATGGTTGCATGGGCGATAGAACCAGCGATATCTTCATGATACATACGTTTATCAAATGAGATGGACGCTTGGAATTCGTTGATCATCTCATCGGTTGTTTTTGAAAATCTTCCACCCCAGAGCTTGCCCATTATTTACCTGCTTTTTGTTGCATTAAAGCTCTAACTTTTAGTGGTAGACCAAATAAGTTAATGAAGCCTTCTGCATCCGCTTGATTATAAACTTCATCGCGTTCGAAAGTAACAAATTCTTCACTGTATAAGGAATATGGTGATTTTGCCCCAGCGGACATGATGTTACCTTTGTAAAGTTTTACGCGAACTGTACCAGTTACAGTTTCTTGCGTTTGTTTTACAAAAGCATCTAAAGCTTCACGAAGTTGTGAGAACCACATGCCATCATATACGAGCTCGCCATAACGAATCGCCACGCCTTCTTTATAATGAAGCATCGCACGGTCTAAGCATAAGTATTCTAATTCACGGTGCGCATAGTAAAGGATTGCTCCGCCTGGATTTTCGTATACGCCACGAGATTTCATCCCAACAAGACGGTTTTCAACGATATCAGTAATACCAACACCATTTGCTGCACCGAGTTCATTTAATTTTGTAAGTAATGCAACAGCATCCATTTTTACACCATCAACAGCAACTGGGATACCTTTTTCAAAGTCCACTGTTACATAAGTTGCTTTATCTGGAGCTTGTTCAGGCGCTTTTGATACTAAGTACATTTCATCTTTTGGTGCATTCCAAGGATTTTCAAGATCGGAACCTTCATGGCTTAAATGCCAGATATTACGATCCATGCTGTAGGTTTTATTGCTAGTTGCTACTGGAATATTGTGTTTTTGTGCATAGGCAATTGCATCTTCACGGGAACGAATATCCCATAAACGCCAAGGCGCAACAATTTTCAACTGAGGAGCCAATGCTTTTACTGTTAATTCGAAACGAACTTGGTCATTTCCTTTACCAGTTGCACCATGTGCAATTGCATCTGCGCCTTCTTTTTCAGCGATTTCTACTAATTTTTTTGCAATGAGTGGACGAGCAAATGAAGTACCTAATAGATATTTACCTTCATATACTGCACCAGCTTGCAATGTTGGCCATACATACTCTTCTAAGAAAGGTTTTGTTAAATTTTCGATATATACTTTGCTAGCACCAGAAGCAAGCGCTTTGTCATGAACTACGTTAAGTTCATCACCTTGCCCGATGTCAGCACACATTGCTATAACTTCACAACCATTATAATTTTCTTTTAACCAAGGAATGATAACTGATGTATCAAGTCCTCCGGAATATGCCAATACTACTTTTTTAATATCGCTCATTTTTTCCACTCCTCTTAATATCCATTAAAAATATTTATGTCAAATTAGCATTACTCGCACATGGTAAGTGCCATAATTGCTTTTTGAACATGCAAACGATTTTCTGCTTCATCAAAAATAACATCTTGATATTTTTCAAGCACTTCTTCGGAAATTTCTTCGCCACGATGTGCTGGTAAACAATGAAGTACGATAGCAGATTTTGCTGCGACTTCCATCAACTTGCTATTGATTTGATAGTCTTTGAAGATCTTACAACGTTCTTCATGCTCTTCTTCTTGCCCCATGCTAGCCCATACATCGGTATAAAGGACGTCGGCATCTTTGGCTGCTTCATAAATATCATTGACTACTGTAATCGAACCGCCGGTTTTTTTAGCGTCTTCTACTGCGTTTGCTAACACGTCAGCATTGGGTTTACACCCTTTTGGCGTTGCTACAACAAAATGCATACCAACCTTCGCACAACCATACATTAAAGAATGTACCATGTTGTTACAATCACCAATATAAGCAAGTTTTAACCCTTTTAATTGTTCGCTTTTATGTTCTTGTATCGTAAGTAAATCAGTTAATACCTGACAAGGGTGCAGTAAATCCGTTAAGCCATTGATGACTGGAATATCTGCATACTTCGCAAATTCTTCTACATCTGAATGAGCAAAGGTACGAATCATTACCCCATCAAGATATCTTGACATTACTCTAGCTGTATCTTTAATTGGCTCACCACGACCGATTTGCAAGTCATGACCAGATAAAAATAAGGCACTGCCGCCTAATTGATACATACCAACCTCAAAGGACAAACGCGTACGGGTTGATGATTTTTGAAAAATCATGCCTAACGTTTTTCCTTTTAATAGATGATGTTCAATACCCGCTTTTTGTTTTGCTTTTAAATCTTTTGCTACATCTAAAATTTTATACACTTCTTCAGTTGTTAGATCGTGTATAGATAGCAAATCTCTACCTTTCATCCTAAAACCCCCATACGAAACCATTATACCATGATAAATAGTTCAAAGTTACAATTATTGATTTTTTTCTAATATCTTATCTAAAATTGTAATCAATTCATCGACATTGTCTTTATTAATAATGAGCGGTGGCACAAAACGAAGTACAGTTTCAGCTGTACAATTGATAATTGCTCCAGCCTCTAGACATTCATTCACGATTTGACGACCTGGTTTAGTAAGCTGCATCCCGATGATCAAGCCCATGCCACGTACTTCTGTAATAAGTGCAGGATATTTTTCCTGTAAAGCTTTAAGTTTTGTTGTTAAGTATGCACCAATTGCTTTTGTGTTGGAAAGCAGATGATCGCTTTCAATCGTATCTAGCGTTACATTTGCCGCTGCACAAGCCAGTGGATTACCGCCAAATGTAGAGCCATGATCACCAGCGTGGAAAACTGCTGCCACTTTATTGCTTGCAATAAATGCGCCGATTGCTACCCCGCCTGCTAAGCCTTTGGCAAGTGTCACGATATCTGGCTTAATACCAAATTGTTCATAAGCAAACATCGTACCAGTTCTGCCAATCCCTGTTTGAATCTCATCTAAAATTAACAATGCACCGTGCTCATCGCAAAGCGCACGAACTTTTTTCAAGTAATCATCTGTCGGAATATGGACACCGCCTTCACCTTGAATCGGTTCTAGCATAACTGCACAAGTTTTTTCGCTCATCATCGCAGCAAGTGCGTCAATATCATTGTAGTCTACATATCTAAAATCAGCTGGCAATGGATCAAAGCCTTTTTGGTATTTCGGTTGCGCTGTTGCGGTTAATGTAGCTAGCGTACGACCGTGAAAACCATGCCACGCTGTGATTATTTCCGATTTATCTGGGCTGATATTATGCGCATATTTACGCGCTAATTTAATTGCCCCTTCATTTGCTTCTGCACCAGAATTGCCCAAGAAAACTTTTCCTAGACCACTAAGTTTTACAAGTTTTTCTGCGAGCACCGCTTGCGTTTCTGTGTAATAAAGATTTGAACAATGCACGACTTTACCAGCTTGCTCGGCAATCGCTTTGACAAGTGCTGGATGAGCATGTCCCAATACGTTTACAGCGATACCACCTAGATAATCAATATATTTATTACCGTCTGTATCATATACATAAGGGCCTTCACCATGTGAAATTACCATTTGGTATCTCGCAAAGACCGGCATATAGTAATCTTTATCTTTTTGATAAATTTCTTCATTTGTCATTTTTAACGACCTCCTTATTTTACAACTTGCGTACCAATTCCTTGTGGTGTAAACACTTCTAAAATCAAGGAATGGGGTTGACGTCCATCAATGATGTGAGTTTTTCCTGTCCCAGCCTCTAGTGAACTTAAGCAAGCTTCCACTTTTGGAATCATCCCACCAGCGATCGTGCCAGCTTCAATCATTTTACGAGCATCGACTTGTTTTAACGACGAAATAAACGTGCTCTTATCGTTATAATCGCCGTAGATACCTTCGATATCCGTAAGGAGTAACAATTTTTCCGCTTTTAACGCCCCAGCAACTTCTGCTGCAACATAGTCAGCATTGATATTGAAACTTTCATTATTTTGACCAACACCGATTGGCGCGATGACTGGAATATAATCTTTATCTAATAAATCATTTAAAATATTGGTATTAATCTTCGTAACCTCACCAACAAAACCAATATCAACAGTGCGGGTTGTACCATTTTCATGAACAACAGCATATTTTTTCTTGGCTTTGATTAGTTCTGCATCTTTACCACTTAAACCGACAGCTTTCACACCAGCATGGTTGAGCAGACTCACGATTTCTGTATTGATCTTACCAACGAGCACCATTTCAGCCAATTCCGCGGTTTCTTTATCAGTAACTCGCAGACCACTAACAAATTCACTCTGCTTGCCAATCTTTTTCAAGAAGCTTGTAATATCAGGGCCGCCACCATGGACTACGACTGGTCGCATCCCAACGTATTTCATCAGCACGATATCTTGAATTACTTGCTCTTTTAATTCGTGACTAACCATAGCATTACCGCCGTATTTTATTACAATCGTTTTGCCATAAAATTCTTGTATATAAGGCAGTGCTTCTACCAATATGCTCGCTTTATCAGCCGGCGTAAAACTCATCGACATAACCTCCAAAATATCAATGAAGACTGCTACAAAATGCTTTGTAACAGTCCTATTGTCTTCTATAAACTAGTCATCAGGTGTGATATTCACCATTGATTTTCACGTATTCATAGGATAAATCACAAGTCCAAACCGTCGCTTTATCTTCACCTAAACCTAGGTTAATATTCACGGTAATATCATGTTCTTCCATGATTGCTTTTAGCGCTTCTTCATCGTAAGCTGCGCCCATTCCTTTGTCAAAGACAACAACCTCATTTAATGACACGATTGTTTTTTCAGGAACCATTTGCGCACCAGCATAACCAACTGCGCAGATAATTCTGCCCCAATTTGCATCTTGACCAAAGAAAGCTGTTTTTACAAGTGGTGATTTAGCAACGCTCATCGCAACTTTCTTTGCATCTTCAAAGCTCGTTGCCCCGGTTACATTCACTTCTAAGAATTTCGTTGCGCCTTCACCATCACGCGCAACCAATTGTGCAAGACCAACGCAAACTTTTTCTAGTGCTGCTACGAATTTTTCATAGTCAGCATTTTCTTCCGTAATCATCGCATTTTCAGCCATGCCATTGGCAAGAACAAGCACCATATCGTTCGTACTCGTATCACCATCGACAGAAACCATATTGAACGAAATACCAACGCATTTTGAAAGTGCTTTTTGTAATAAATCATGACTGATAGCTGCATCCGTTGTGATGAAGCAAAGCATCGTTGCCATATTCGGATGAATCATTCCTGAACCTTTAGCAATACCACCAATACTTACTGTTTTTCCGCCAAGTTCAAAGCTAAATGAACCCGCTTTTTGATAAGTATCTGTCGTTACGATTGCTTTACTTGCAGCATCACTACCATTTTCATTCAGCGCTGCTACTGCTAATTTAATCCCAGCTTCAATTTTATCCATTGGTAAAGTTTGCCCAATGATTCCAGTAGAAGCAACAAATACATCACTTGCATCGATCCCAAGTTCTTTTGCTGTCAAGGCAGCCATTGCTTTCGCATCTTTCATGCCTTGTTCGCCAGTACAAGCATTGGCACAGCCAGCGTTGACTACAATTGCATGAGCCGTTCCTTTTTTCACGACATCTTTAGAAACAAAAACTGGTGCTGCAGCCACTAAATTTGTCGTAAACGTCCCTGCGACCGTTGCTGCTTTTTCTGTAAAGATAACAGCCATATCATCTTTACCACTTTTTTTCACGCCAGCTTTAATACCACTAGCTTTAAATCCTTTTGCAAGTGTAACACCTGCATTGTTTTCTTTAAACACGAGAATACCCCCATTTATTTTAAATCATCTTTTATCTTCTATTTTATACAATCATCAAGGATATACAGGTACATTGGTTAACCCTGTTGTTTCCTCAAAACCACATACGATATTAAAGTTTTGGATGGCTTGCCCAGCTGCCCCTTTTACTAAGTTATCAATTGCGGAAAGAACAACAACCCGCCCAACGCGTTCATCAATATGCCAGCCAAGATCACAGAAGTTCGATCCACGCGTATTTTTCGTTTGTGGATACGCACCGCGGCCAAGTAAGCGAACAAAATATTCATCCTTGTAAAGCTCTTGATACGCAGCATCGACCGCTTCTGCCGTTACACCCTTTTTCAAGTTTGCATAGCAAGTACTCAGAATCCCACGTGACATTGGAATCAAATGTGGCGTAAAACTAATCACAACCTCTTCACCAGAGAACTCAGACAAGGCTTGTTCAATTTCTGGTGTATGGCGATGTCCACCAACATTATAAGCTTTTAAGTTATCGTACATTTCTGCAAAATGTGTATTTAAACTCGCGCTACGACCAGCACCAGAAATGCCTGATTTTGCATCAACCACAACCGTATTCAACTCAATAAGACCCTTTTTCGCCAGTGGTGCCAAGGCTAAAATACTTGCTGTCGTATAACAACCAGCATTGCCAACAATGGTCGCCGTTTTGATTTGATCACGATAAAGTTCCGCAAGTCCATACACTCTTTGTGCATCTTTATGAGTATGTTCTACTTTGTACCATTGTTCATAGACACTAGTATCAGTAAAGCGATAATCAGCACCTAAATCGATAATTTTTACATTTTTACCTACTAAGGCTTTACCAACCGCCATCGCATGACCATGTGGCAAGCCGATAAAAACGACATCACTATCGTTGGCAATGGTATCAATTTCTTTCATACTGATTAATTCTTGTTCATAAAGACCATTTAAATGTGTATATATCTCATTAATCGGCTTACCTGCCTGACTTTCCGATGTAATATGTACAACTTCTGCTTCTGGATGGTTTTTTAGTAATCTGAGTAGTTCCACACCTGCATATCCAGTTGCCCCAATAACACTAACTCTCACGGTAATACCTCCTCATCAAAACAGCTACTCTTAATATGCTTATAATTATACATCACTTATGCATAAACTTGCAAGAGTTTTTGTGTATGTTTGTTAATTTTTTTATATTTACAAAAAAAAAAGACTAATCCTATTAGAACTTCATTTAGTGTACGAAATAACTAAATGAAATATTCTACGGCATCGTCGCAATACCCTTTTATTATAGCATTTATTTCATGATTTGACTATTGCTTTCTAAGGGTATTATGTTGATTAAAAGAAACGGTAAAACGTCACTATGATAGCTACATTTTACCGTTTCTTTATAAACTTATACAAAGTTTATCATTATTTTACTTTTCTTAGAATACTTCTTATAATTTTGCTTCTAAACCAAACACAAAGTAACGCCCTGGCATAGCATAGGCACCTCTACCTACCGAAGAACTTAAGATTTCGTAACCTTCATCAGTAAGGTTGTAGCCTTTAAAATATGCTTTTAAATCATTATTGAAGTGATAATTTAGATTTAAATCAAGTGTTACATATGAACTATCAGTATATGCAGTTGTGCTACGTCCAGTCACTTCTTGTGCTGTTAAACCGCCATCCCATTTATCTTGTTTGTAAGATACCCCAAGTTGATAGCCATTAGGACGACTGTTATAGATATAGTTTGCATAGGCTTCATCAGCGTCTGCTTTTTCGATTTTCGAATAGGAATACCCTGCATTGATACTCCATTGGTCGGAAAGTTTACGCGTTGCAGTGAGTTCAAGACCACGGCGTTTTTCGCTGTTGACATTATAGTAGACAGTTTTTGAAATAGAAGTATCCCAAATCCAATCCAAAGCATTATTGACTTTACTTTGATAGATACTGGCTTGTACATTGGTTTTTTCATCAAGCTGTGAATTTATCCCTAGCGTTACCGTATTGGATTTTTCTTGTTTCAAGTTTGGGTTGCCAAGCCAATATGGCGAATTTGCATAACGTTGTTTTAACGTCGGATTATTTACTGCTTGTCCCCAAGATAAATATGCATTCGTTTTATTCGAAATTTCTTTATTTAAAGATACATGAGATGTCACATCGCCACCGAAATCGCTATGATTTTCGTAGCGTGTACCAAGATTCATCGACCAGCCATCTTCAAGCTGCCAATGATCCTCTGCATAAAGAGACTTTGTATTGGCAGTGCGATTAAACCCTACCCCATCATTTTCTTCATCAATTTTTTCATTGAGGTATTCAAAGCCGCCCACTAATGAATTTTTCTCATCTAATTGCCAGCCTTTTTGCATTTGTAAGCCCCAGTTTGTCAAATCGTGTTCATATGGTGTACCAGCAAATGGTGAATCAGCTTTTTGACTGTTACGATATACTCTGACATAATCACCCGTGCCTGCTGTATCAGCCGCATCCCAAGTATAGGTCAGCGCCATATTCAAATCTGTTGTTTTGATTTTCATTCCCGAGCCATACACTTTACCGGCTTCTGGATCAGTTAAATAAATACCATAGCCATTATTTTGCTGCGAACGTCCTAATTCAAAAGATAACGTATCGTCACCAACTGGTTTATCTAAGCGCAAGCTTTCATATTCTTTATCGTAACTGCTATCAGGAAATTCATTTTTCTTACCACTTGCCGTTCTATAATCATAATTATCGCGTTTTTGTTTATCATACGTGAAACTATAACGTAAATCTTTGTCGCCGCCTTCGGTTGTCATCGCTGTCCGCCATGCACCCCATGAGCCAGCTTCTGTTGTAACTGTTGTCGATTGACCTTTTTCAGGTTTCTTTGTAATAATATTGATAACACCAGCAACAGCATCGCTACCATAAAGCGCCGTATTCGGACCGCGTACGATTTCAATACGCTCGATATTTTTTACTGGTAAACTGTCAATATTAATCGCATTGTCATCACCACTAACGACTAAATGTGACCAATTCATTTTTCGACCATTCACCAATACCAAAACGCGACTATCTCCATTAATGACTGGATAAGATGCAAACCCCGTCACCGCTACATTGATATTATTATCACGTAATGCATCAGATATAGTACTATAGTTTCCCTTTTCTAGAGTGTCTTGATTGATAACAGTCACATCAGCTGCAACTTCATTTGCTTTTACTTTCATACGATTTGCCGTAACGACATATTCGTCTAACGTGAAATCCTCTGTTCCTGCTGCATAGCCAATAGAGCTAACCATTCCTAGGGATACTGCACCACAAATCACACCTGCTACTATTACTTGTCTTCTTTTTTTCATTTTTTACCCCTTTTATGCTATTTTATAAAAATTTATCTGGATATAACCCCTGTGCAATTTTTTTCATTGCTTCTATCACACGTTCATTACAATTATTTACATCATTAAATGGAACATTAATAATCCTACCTTCCGTCACGGCTTTCATCGAATGAAACTCAGGGTTGCCTTGCAATTTTTCCTTAACCTCTGCATCACTAAGATTTTTCCCCGGTTCCAAACTATATGAAACATAAATTACATAATCTGGATCATAACCTAAAACACGCTCTGGGCCAACAAACGATGTTTGTTCTTGCACCAGATTTTCTCCACCAGCTTTTTGCACAATATCATCAATGATATAACGATTGCCATATAGTGAATATGTACTTTTTCCATGCTCTTGTAATATGATGACTTTTTTGCGTTTTTCCACTGTACCGATCTTTTGACGTATTATAGTGACTTCACTACGGCACGCATCAATATAAGCTTGCGCCTTTTTTTCAATTCCAAATATTTTTCCGATATCTGCAATGAATGGATATACCGAATTTTCAATAGTCGGCTGTATATGCTGCAATGTGCCTGGTACAACATAAGTACCGATATGACGTTCCTGCCAATTATGCACTTCCCCCATTTCACTCGCACTGAAATTATGCGCCCAACCAATGATAAAATCTGGCTGCATCGCAAATATTTCTTCCTGCGAAGGAATGAACGCCGCCTGTAAAATGGATAGTGCATCATAACGTTTACCAAGTTCCTCTGGTGGCGCGCCATAAGGCGCCACTGTCGCCATGATATTTGCATCTAACCCCAGTGAAAGCAATAGTTCTGTCGCCCCAGGATATGTACTCAAAACTTTCTGTGGCGGTCTTTGATAGGAATAACTAGCTTCTCTACCTTCACTATCGTAATTATTTACGACAATGGGGTATCCAGGTACACTATTTTCTAAATCTACAGCAGCTTCTTTTGTACAACCTGTATGCAGGAGCAAAACGGCAATACAAAGCACCATGAGAAAGCCACGCATCTTAGCCTGCATCTTTACACCTCATACCATGTAATGGCAAAAGTGGATGATACACAATGGAAAGAGCGCCAGTTTGCTCATCCAAATTCACGTCACAGTCAATCTCATAGATATCACGAATTCTTTCTTTAGTAAGTACTTCTCGTGGTGTTCCGGAAGCGATAAGGCAACCATTCTTCAGCACGTATAGCTTCGTGCAATACATTGCTGCCAAATTCAAATCATGTAAAGCTGCAAGCGCACCAATTCCCAAGGATTTTACAATTGATAAGAGCTGTAATTGATATTTGATATCGAGATGATTGGTTGGTTCATCTAGTACCAAAAATTGTGGTTGCTGCGCTAACGCCCGTGCTAAAATTATTCTTTGCTTTTCTCCACCGGAAAGAGTCACAAATTGACGATTGACCGCTTCTTGCATACCAACTTGTATTAAAGCTTGCAGCGCAATCTTATAATCTTCCTGTGTATCAGCATTAAAAACCTTTTTATGTGGCATACGCCCCATAAGTACCATTTCCATTACAGTAAAATCAAAATTTACAGTATTAAACTGTCCGACAACCCCCATCTGCTTTGCAGAAGTATGTAGCGAAATATTTTGCATATTTTCTCCACCAAACATAATTGTTCCATTGCTTGGCTTTAGTACACGATATACGGCTTTTAGTAAAGTTGATTTGCCGCCACCATTGGGACCGATAATTCCTACAAAATCACCTTTGCCAACAGATAACGATATACTCTTTATTATTTTTTTCTTTTCAACAGTTACTTCTATATTCTGTAACGTCAAATCCATAGTTTCACCTCTAGTTCCCACCAAAATTAAATGAGCGCCTAAATAAAAGCCACATAAAAAATGGTGCACCAATCAATGCCGTAATAATACCGATTGGCAAATCTCCACTTCTTAGCAATATTCGTGATAGAACATCCGCCCAAATTAAAAAAATCGCTCCAACCAATAATACTCCCGGCATAAGCCGCCGATGATCCGCACCTACGATTGAACGAACCGCATGTGGTATAACGAGTCCAACGAAGCCGAAAATTCCACAACTTGCGACAATCATGCCCGTCAGTAGTGCCGTTATTATCATATAAATCCGACGCTCTCTTACAATATTGATGCCTAAAGTAATCGCTGCTTCTTCTCCCAATAAAAGGACATTAAGCCTGCGGGACCGCAAAAGGAAAAAAATCGCCGCTATGCTAACACCAATCGATGGAAGTAACAACGTATCCCATTTTGCGCCTGCCAGCGACCCCATTGTCCAAAATGCCACACTACGCATTCCCTCAGCATTATTGGCAATATAAATCAAGAAATTGGCTGCAGCCCCAAACAGTGCACTGATTACAGCTCCAGCCAGTACCATTTTCATCGTTGACATCTGTCCGCCCATGCCTGCCAAAAACATGACCGCAATCGTTGCCAAAATTGCTCCAGCAAAAGCCCATACAGTTATTCCAAAGCCTAACAATACCTTGGAACCCCCCAGCATAATAGCAAAGATTGCCCCAAGTGATGCTCCTGAAGCAATCCCGAGAATATATGGTTCAGCTAAAGGGTTTTGCACCGAAGCCTGCATTACAGTCCCACACATTGCAAGTCCAGCACCCACAACCGCGGCCATCAAAATTCTTGGCATCCGTAGTTGCCAAATAATATCTGCATGTGCCATCGAGATTCCATCCAGCGGCAAACCAATTATTTTATGCAAAATAATTTGATAAACGGCGGCTACTTCAATCTTCACTGACCCCAAGCAAACTGCCAATAATATTGAAGCAGCGAGACCTACCGTCAAACATCCTCCAATCACCCAAAATCGGCGTTCTTTTTTCAACACTTCTTTTGGTATCCCCATTGTACTTGATTGCATCATATATCGTTGCACCCTACTTTCTATCAATTATACCTCACTATAATTGATAATGATAATTGATTTCATTATCAATTAACGATTATAGTACAACATATACATAGTGTCAATAAATATTTTTTATTAATTAATAGCACATTATTGATAATGAATCACAAAATAAAAAAACTATGCAAATAGACTTATATTCTATCTTACATAGCTGTTAAGCAACAAAATAGCTCTTGATAAGCAATTTGCAGTTTTCATCAACTGAAAATAATATCCGCAATTCTATGGACTAAAATAGCTCTATATTTTATAAATTATGCAAAATATCATGATTTAATATCTTTAAAATAATAAGCCAAACCCTTGCTAATTTGCATTGCCATCCGTTCCTGATATTCTGAGTCTGAAAGTAATCTAGCTTCATTTTTATTACTTAAGTAACCAGTCTCGACAAGTACACCAGGTTTTTCTGGTGAATTCAATAGCAAGATTTGCAAATCTTGCTTTGCTTGCCTTTTATTATTCGGCGGGAATTTTTTTAGAAGGTCTTGCATGATCTCCGCAATAAACTTATTTGCCTGATTTTTGGGATTATAAAACACTTGTGAACCATACCACTGTGACTCTCTAACCGCATTACAATGAATACTAACAAAAACTTCTGCATTCGACTGATCAATGAGCTCTACACGCTTTAATAAGTCACTGCGTTTGCCGCCTTTACCTTTGATATAATAATCAGAATCATCTTCCCTGGTATATAGCACCGTGGCGCCGTAAGCACTCAAGCATTGACCAAGCTTTTTACTAAACGCAAGATTAATATCTTTCTCCAATAAGTTATTGTACCGCGCCCCGCTATCAATACCCCCATGCCCCGGATCAATAATGATGGTATGCCCATTTAATACGGTGAGATCAACACTCTCTATGTCGGCATTCACCAAATATCGAAATGTTAACATATTGATCACCAATATTGCTAGACTAAAGAGTATCACTCGTTTTATCATGAGTTGTGAAAGAAAATAAGTATGCATACTCTCTCTCCTTATCTAAAAAAAGATTCCCTCTATCTTATGCCCACAGTAAAATAACTATGTTGTTTTACTTTGCATTTTCTCGGATAGACTATATAATAAAGAGAACTTCTTGTTTTAATCGAGACTGTTACTAGCATTTGAGCATTTTTTAACATTCTCTTGAAATTTAAGGCTGTGTGCTTTTTGAAACACACTCCAATACTGTAATAATCGGAGGATTCCATGAGTATATCACGTTTTTTCTTTTTCACACTCGTCTTGTTTTTTGTCTGCTTTTGGTGGGCTGGTGGTAATACGGTTGCCGATAATGCAACGGCTAAAATCAGCGAGACATTGAAAGATAAAGTTAATCTTACCGAGCAAATTCCCAATCAAATAGAAGGGAGCTCAGCGTTTGATAGAATTTATCGCATCATTGCTTTAAAATCTGCAGTAAATAATAAACTACATACAAAAAACTATACGAAGTTATCTAACATAAGCACCAATCTCCAACAATCAATCATTGCTGTTGAAGATTCACGCTTCTATGAACATAGCGGCTTTGATGTTTCAGGTATTTTAAGAGCAAGTTTAGTAAATTTACAATACGGTCATATCGAAGAAGGGGCTAGCACGATTACCCAGCAACTTGTTAAAAATTTATTTTTATCACAAGAACGCTCGATGACTCGTAAAGCGGAAGAAGTCATCTTAGCCATCGACATGGAAGCAAACTATTCCAAAGAACAAATATTAGAGCTTTATCTCAATACCATTTATTTTGGTTCTGGTTATTACGGCATTAGCGACGCTGCTGCGGGCTATTTTGGAAAACTCCCAAGTGAACTTTCTCTTGCCGAAGCTTCTATGCTCGCCGGATTGCCAAATGCACCTTCCCTTTATTCTCCCTACGTAGATTTTAAAGCTGCAAAAACTAGACAAGCTATCGTCCTTAGTACTATGGTCAAAAATGGCTATATCAATCCATCGCTTGCTGAAGAAACAAAAACAACGCCAGTCTGGCTCGTTAAATAAAAAATCACTAGAAGATGAACTTTTCATTTTCTAGTGATTTTTTTATCGTTTTTAGTTTTATGTCCGTGAACGAAATGAAACAGCCGTCGTTAAGTCATCAATAAACGTCATCCCATTATAACGTTTTAATATTAAATCACTCACAACCACTTGCATGACTGGTACTTTTTCATGGGAGCCATCAGCAAAATGCTCGGTATAACTTCCCAAGGAATGTAGTACATAAGGCGTATGATTTACTTCACCTAAATAAATCATCACATGACCATTCATATGCAGTGTATCCCCCGGTTGTAACTCTGAGATACACTGATACCGTTCTTTTCTTGTCAAAGCATGCATCGTATAGTGAATGCCTGCCGCCCTCTCCTGTTGACCAGAATTACGCGGTAAATCGATCCCGACACTGCGATAAACCGCATTGACTAGACTAGAGCAATCCACGCTATTATGTAGGCCACCCCACCCATAAGGTTCATCTAAAAAGCGAAAACACTGCGCAATTAAATGATTTCGCGTATATAACAAATAGCCTTTATGAAGTGATTCTGACGCAGGGATAGCTACTACGACTTCTTCTAAGTCGCCATTTGCCTTACGTGTTGGTACAACCACTTTAACTTGATCATTGGCGATGCACTTAATCAAGATTTTACTTCCCATCTGATAAAGTACTTCCTCACTTTGGATCGTGAAGCGAAAATTTTTATCTATAACCACAAAAAACCATTCTGGTTTAATATATCGTAACCAAGTAATCCGTTCTTTTATTATTGCGATATCTTTTGCAGCCACCCAACCATACGCATTGTAGGTTTGAATAAAATAAAAATCGTTGTCCAAGCTTTGATGCAATAGGATAACTGGCTCAGCTGGATCAATAGCGGTTTCTTGCAGATTATCAAATTCCGTATCCTCCGCCGAAGAATATAAAGCATCGTTTGTTGGTAATATCCGTAGGTTAGCCCGCCTAACCGTAACCCCATACTTCAGCTTTTGTATACCATGCAAGACATTAAAATTGCACTTATCCAGTAAACTTTTTTTAAATTCATCCGTAACTAGCAGCCCCTGATGATAGAAATTCTCTGCTAAAATAGTACCATTGCTATTTAATAATTGGGTAATCATCGCTGCTTCTTGCGTCATTGGATATTTTTTCAGATCCTGCATTACTGCTGATTCTTTTACGATCTGTTGGTTGAATTGTTTGATTTCTTGACTTTGCAAGATAACCTTATCCCCATCATCTAATTGCTGCTGCCAAAAGATGGCACTCCTTAACGCAGGATCATTTGTTATCCCAATCGTCTTCACCTCGCCTATTTTGCTTGAGGATATTTACTACCTATATTGATTAGTCTATGAACGAACCCGCAAAATAGACGCTAGCGTACTATCTATTTTATTTTTTTCCTCCGCCCCAGGCAAATCCCTGCTGAACGAGAGTCGCTTCTAATGAACTGACTTCTTCTTCATCATCAACATGTACAAGATATTCTTTTAATTCCTCTAAATTGAACGCATAGCCATATTCCTTAGCTAGTTCTATTGTTGAGCAAAGAATTTTTTCAATATTAAATTCGCCCATATTTAATTGATCTAATCGATCCGCCAAAACATCATCTTTGTCAACTTGTTCATAAAAATTTTTCACTACATTATTCATTATCTTCATCGCTCCAATTTATTTATTTTCTATCCTTTATTGTTTAGTTATCATTTCACTATAGATGATTGGTATATTCTAATCACCCTATCTAAACTCCTTCTCTATAATGAAACTGATTACATTTAACAATTATGAATTTTTATCGTTAACGATATCTTCCATTAATCTTATAAATTTAACTACTAGCCTTTATATTCACTATATTTAATGTATAATTTGCATATTTATAATCAAAATACTCATTTTCAGGGTAGACATATTAAATTATTGCTATATAATATATAGCATACCTTGTATAACAAATTTCATATACATAAGGTATTTATAATTTTAAAGGAAGCAGGTGTTATGATGAACTTAAATTCTATCATGAAAACGTATGGTTTATTTATTGGTCTTTTTGTTTTATTTTCCATTATGCTCATCCCAACACCAGAAGGATTAACGATAGCAGGTCACCGCATGTTAGCCATTTTGGTGTTCTCGGTTATTATTTGGATGACGGAGTGTATATCGTATCCAGTTAGCGCGGCTGTCATCATGGCGCTCATGGCATTTTTACTTGGTACTGCACCAGATGTCGCTAACCCGCTTACGAAGCTAGGTACGAGCAAAGGTCTAGCTTTGGCTTTATCTGGTTTTAGCAATACTTCCCTTGCCTTGGTTGGTGCTGCCTTATTTTTAGCGGCAGCAATGATGAAAACGGGGCTCGACAAACGTATTGCTCTCGCAGTTTTAGCTAAAATTGGTGCCAAAACCAATCGTGTATTAGCTGGAGTTATTTTCGTTGGGTTCCTTCTTAGTTTCTTTGTGCCTAGCACGACGGCTCGTGTTTCCTGTATGGTTCCAATCGTACTTGGGATTATCACGACCTTTGGTGTTAGTAAAAAGAGTAAATTTGCTGGAGTTATGATGATCGCTGTAGCGCAAGCTGATAGTATCTGGAATGTAGGGATTAAAACAGCAGCGGCGCAAAATATGATTGCGTTAAATTTCATTGAAAAGCAACTCGGACAATATGTGAGCTGGATGGATTGGTTTATTATTGCCGCACCATTTTCATTATTAATGTCCATCGCCTTATATTTTGTTTTACTGAAATTAATGCCTCCTGAAATGGATGAAGTTGCTGGCGGACAAGAAACGATTGCCAGAGAATTAAAAAACTTAGGGCCAATGAAAGCCGATGAAAAGAAATTGATGATTATGTCGTTAATTTTATTAGGCTTTTGGTCAACAGAAAGCATCTTACATAATTTTGATACATCTTCCACAACCATTGTTGCCGTAACACTTATGTTGTTACCAAAAATCGGCATTATGAATTGGAAAGAAGCCCAAGAGCGTATTGGCTGGGGAACATTGTTACTATTTGGTGTTGGTATCAGTCTAGGTTCTGCTATATTATCGACAAAAGCAGCTTCTTGGATTGCAACTTGTATGGTAAGCTACTTCGGTTTTGCCGATATGACCACCTTTGGTATTCTTGCAATCTTAGCTGCTTTCCTCATCATCATTCATCTCGGTTTTGCCAGTGCTACCGCTTTGTCGGCTGCAATGATCCCAATTGTGATCTCAATCTTACAAAACCTCAAAAACCCACTTATTAACGTTGTTGGTATGACGATGATCTTACAATATGTTATCTGCTTTGGCTTCATACTACCAGTAAATGCACCACAAAACATGGTTGCTTTTGGAACCGAAACATTCGAAGCAAAGGACTTTATCAAAACAGGAATTCCTCTCACAATTATAGCGTATCTATTGATCCTGCTCCTTGCAGCAACATACTGGAAATGGATTGGTATTGTATAAATTAGTACGAAGATGAGTGCTTATCGCCGACCCGCGACCTGTCTGTCCATAGTTTGTCTATAGTTAAAAAGCCAGCGATTAAAATCGCTGGCTTTTTAACTATGAATTTTTATTTTTTAGCTTTCATCGCTTTACTAAATTCTTTATAAAAAACTTTAGTCAAATGTCTATAATTTACCATATTATCATCGGATGTAGAAGAAGCAACAATTTGATACGTAAAGACAGGCTGTTTTGTTGCTGCTGAATATACATCATAGAATACCATAACTCGTGTATTATGTACGATGGTTGCCACCATATAAAGATCTGTATATTTTTCCATTTGGCTGTTAAAAATACTTTCAGCCTTTTGGGCATCTTCTACTCTTAATTTCGGAAGATCAATCGCAGAATCACGTAAAATATTTTTATCAATGTCTGCAGTATTCAAAGCATACATATTTAAGCTTTGTGCCTCTAGATACATCATATCTGTTAATTCCTCAGAAGTAACTTGACCTTCTGTAAAAGTATAATTAGGTTTAACGATTAAAAGTTTATGTGCTTTTGAGAAATCATAGCTGGTGTCAGTCCATGCTTGTGCCGCAGCTGAGACCAATTGTACATTAAGCAATACGAAACATACAATAATAAATAATTGTGAAATTTTTTTCATCGGTAAATACTCTCCTCTTTATATAAATTAATCCATTATATTAAAATTCTCTATTTTACGCATAAATCCTTTTTGAGTTTAAGCTATTTCAATAAAAAATATGCACCGTCAAGATACTCCAGCCACTTATTGAAATTATAAATTCAATACAATTTGTCTATTTCGTTGATTTTCCACTAGCTTTTTAAAACTTATACAAAAGAAAACCCTTGAAAACTCAATGCTTTCAAGGGTTTTAATTTCGTTACTACTAACGTTTCGAGAACTGGGATGCTTTACGAGCTTTTTTCAAGCCGTATTTACGACGTTCTTTTTCACGTGGATCACGTGTGATGAAACCAGCTTTTTTAAGAGCAGGACGGAATTCAGCGTCCACTTTAAGAAGTGCACGTGTAATACCGTGACGAATAGCGCCAGCTTGTCCTGATGGACCGCCGCCCTCTACTTTTGCGATTACATCGTATTTACCAAGAGTCTCAGTCAAGTTTAAAGGTTGTTTAATGATCAATTCAAGAGTTTTTAAACCAAAATAAGCTTTTAACTCACGATCATTGATGATTACGTTGCCTTCACCTGGAACCAGACGAACTCTGGCAACTGAAGTTTTTCTGCGGCCTGTGCCGTAGTAAGTGACTAATGCCATTAAAATGTTCCTCCTTCCAGTATTATCTTATATTAATTTCAAGTACTTCTGGTTTTTGAGCAGCATGTGGATGCTCAGCTCCAGCATATACGTTTAATTTTGTATACATTTGTGCACCTAATCTATTCTTAGGTAACATACCTTTAACAGCCATTTCAACGACTCTTTCAGGTCTAGTAGCTAACATTTTGCCAGCTGTTGTAAACGTAGTTCCTCCTGGATATCCAGAATGACGGAAATAAGTCTTTTGGATTAATTTCTTACCAGTGAATACTACTTTATCTGCATTGATAACGATGACATGGTCACCAGTATCAACATGAGGTGTAAAAGTTGGTTTATGTTTACCACGAAGCACTTTCGCAACTTCAGCAGCTAATCTACCTACAGTTTTACCTTCAGCGTCTACAACGTACCATTTACGTTCGATGTTGGATACGTTTGCCATAAACGTTGTTTTCATTCGACATTCCCCTCCTTGTCACAAACTTTCTAAAGTTCAAATCATAAAATCATCATTGTGAAGATTTGTCCTGACTTCCGGGGCTAATGGAAATCTCGGTAAAAGCCTCATAAAAACATTTTAATAAAAATAGCAAGTATTGTCAAGCTATTTCTATTAAATTTTCATTATGTAACTACCATATCTTTATCCACACATTTCCTGTGGATAATTAACAACATTAAATATTATATCAATATCCAATCAATTTGTATAGTGTTTCTACAAATAAATTAAAATATTCAATAATCACCGCAAAATTTTTCTTTTTCACCTAAGTGACATTAATTTTTAAACGATCACTTGGTATCCATTTATTTTATAAAATTAACTTAATAATTTACCTCTTTTAAATAGAGACCTTGCGCTGGGGCAGTCATACCTGCCTTTTTCCTATCTTTCCCCTCTAAGATGACTTTGAAGCCCTCTAGTGTAGTCTTACCTTTACCGACATTCACAAGCGTGCCTACGAGGTTACGCACCATATGATAGAGAAACCCATTCCCCCAAAAAAGAAATTCAATCGTATCCCCTTGAAGCTTACAGTTTGCTTCAAAGATTGTACGAACTGGATGCATCGGGGCACTACCAACTGCACGAAATGCCGAAAAGTCATACGTTCCCACAATATATCGCATCGCTTTATTCATTTTATCCACATCTAACTCTTTGCGAATATACCATGCATATTGGCGCTTGAATGGATCTAATACTTCACCTTGTTGAATTTTATAAATATAAACTTTATCCTTGGCACAGTGACGTGCACTAAAATCTAGTGCAACTTCCTCTGCAGAGCGCACCACAATATCCGCTGGTAAATGACTATTGATAGCCCTCACCACGCGATCAATTGGAATCGTTCCTTCTGTCAAAAAGTTAACGACCTGCCCATAGGCGTGCACTCCAGCATCCGTTCTTCCTGAGGCCGCAAGTTTTATTTCTCCGCCAAAAACAATCGCTAATTTTTTTTCTAATACATTCTGCACCGATATTGCATTGTTCTGCCGTTGAAAACCATGATACTTGCCACCGTCATAAGCAAGGATTAATTTAATATTGCGTATTTTTTTTTCTTCTGGATCATAAGCTTGTTCTTTCATTTTATAAACCATGTACCTTCAGCACAAATAAACCAATTAAAAGCGCAATCATAACAATCCCTGCTTTATAATCGACTGAAGTTATGCATAATACTTTCATTCTTGTTCTATTTTCTCCACCACGATAACACCGAGCTTCCATGGCAACCGCTAAATCATCCGCTCTGCGAAAAGCACTAATAAAAAGTGGTACAAGTAACGGAATCATGCCTTTGACACGTTTTACAATACTACCAGAGCTAAAATCTGCCCCCCTAGCTTCTTGTGCCTTCATGATACGCTCAGTTTCTTCTAATAAGGTAGGAATAAATCGAAGCGCAATTGTCATCATCATCGCCAACTCATGCGCTGGCAATCCAAATTTTTTGAAGGGGGTTAGTAACTTCTCCAAAGCATCTGTTAACGTGATTGGTGATGTCGTAAAGGTTAATAGCGATGACAATATGATTAATAGAATTAACCTGATTGACATCAGCGCCGCTTGCTGTATACCTTCTTGTGTAATAGATAAAATCCACACCTTAGCAATCGCTTCTCCTGGCGTTGTAAAAATATGAATCAATACGGTAAATATAATAATCCACCATAACGGCTTGATTGATTTGATCACCATCATCATTGGCACCTTTGATAAAAGAATAGTAACTAGGGTGAAAAAACAAATAAGACCATACGCCATTGGCGTATTCACGATAAAAATAGCTGTAATTAAGAGTAATAAAGACATAATTTTCATTCGTGGATCTAGTCGATGCACTAACGAATTGCCCGGGAAATATTGCCCGATTGTGATATCTGTTAGCAAGATTTTTTCCTCCTCAATGAGGCAACAATGCTTTCTACGGCATCGTCAACAGTTAAAATGTGTTCATCAATATCTAGTCCAGCAACCTTTAATCGATTTAATAAAGCTGTCACCTGTGGCACATCAACACCGGCTGCCTTTAATGCTTCTGTGTGTTTAAATATTTCTTGTGGTGGTCCATCTAGGCTAATTTCGCCTTCATGCATGACGATCAACCTATTTGCCATTTTGGCAACATCATCCATATTATGGGACACCAAAATAATAGTTGTCTCTGTTTTTTTATGTAAATCGATCAGTTTTGTAAAAATATCATCGCGACCACAAGGATCAAGGCCAGCCGCTGGTTCATCTAAAATAAGATATTGTGGTTGCAGTGCCACCACACCAGCAATGGCCACACGTCGCATTTGCCCACCACTTAGCTGAAAAGGAGAACGATCTTGGTAGGTAGCAAAATCTAAATGAACAAACTCCATAGCCCTTCGAACCCGTTTATCGACTTCTTCTTCTGGACAGCCCAAATTTTTAGGGCCAAATGCAATATCAGCATACACTGTTTCTTCAAAAAGCTGATGCTCTGGATATTGAAAAACCATCCCAACTCTACGTTTTGCGGCCTTTGCCGCTTCCCCTTTTTGGTGTAAATCAACTCCATTTACCATTACCATCCCTTGATTTGGTTTTAATAAACCGTTGAGATGTTGTACTAGCGTAGATTTTCCGGAACCAGTATGACCAATGATAGCAACAAATTCGCCTTCGCTAATTTCTAAATTGATATCTTTGATTGCTGTCCGTTCAAAAGGAGTTTTCGCCATATAGGTATAGGTCGCATTTTTTAAAATGATTGACATAATGCCACCACCAATTCTTCATCTGTAATGATATCAGCTGGTAACTTAATACCAGTCTTTCTAAGTTGATAGGCAACTTGTGCAGCTAGGGGCACATCCAGACCAAGTTCTTTTAATTTTTTCACTTGCGTAAAGATAGCACGCGGCGCTCCATCATCTAAAACGCTGCCATTCTTCATCACAATAACCCGATCTGCTTCAACAGCCTCTTCCATAAAATGCGTAATATAAACAATCGTAATCCCCAATCTCTTGTGTAAGTTTTTTACTGTTTCTAAAACTTCTAATCTACCTTGTGGATCGAGCATTGCTGTTGGTTCATCAAGTACTAAGCACTTGGTTTGCATCGCAAGTGCTCCAGCAATGGCAACACGCTGCTTTTGACCACCTGAAAGCAGATGTGGGGCATGTTTACGATATTCTTCCATGCCAACGGCTCTGAGCGCATTATCGACTCTACTTTTGATTTCATCGCTTGGCACACCTAAGTTTTCTGGCCCAAAAGCAATATCTTCCTCAACTAAAGTTGCAACGATTTGATTATCAGGATTTTGAAATACCATCCCAACTTTTTGCCGAATCGCCCATAGCTTATCGCTGGAATTGGTCTCGATACCGTCAATTATACAACTGCCACTTGTTGGTAATAAAAGTGCATTAAAATGCTTTGCCAGTGTAGATTTTCCCGAACCATTGGTTCCAATGATCGCTACAAATTCACCCTCATGAATTGTTAAGTTAAGATCATGAAGAGCAATAAATTCATTTGCCATATTTTCATTGTATATATATTGTAAATTTTCTACTTTAATCAACTGATTCATCGCGTTGCTCCTTTATCGCCTCTCATACAAAAAAATCGCCTTTATTGGTACGCAAAAGAAACCTTTGAAACATTTTCTTTTGTATACCAATAAAGGCGACCACAAGGCCGCCTTTTAAGTATTACACTAATTCAATAATTGCCATCGGCGCAGCATCGCCACGACGAGGACCAAGTTTAAGTACACGAGTGTAACCACCTTGGCGTTCGCTGTACTTAGGTGCTATTGTGTCAAATAGTTTTCTAGCTACTTCTTCATCCATAAGACGCGCAATTACTTGACGGCGAGCATGTAAGTCGCCACGTTTAGCTAAAGTAATTAATTGATCAGCAAGACCGCTAATTTCTTTTGCTTTCGCTTCAGTAGTTTCAATGCGTTCATATTGGAAAAAGGAAGTTAGAATACTACGAAATAATGCTTTACGTGCACTTGAGTCACGTCCTAATTTTCTGTAGCCCATACTCTTCGATTCTCCTACTCTTCAAATTCGATAAGTGTTAAATCTAGTTCTTGTAGTTTCTTTTTCACTTCTTCAAGAGACTTGCGACCAAGATTTCTCACTTTCATCATGTCGTCTTCACTTTTTTGAGCCAACTCTGCAACGGTGTTGATACCAGCTCTCTTTAAGCAATTATAAGAACGAACAGATAAATCTAAATCCTCAATAGTCATTTCTAATGTTTTAGAAACGCCATTATCAGGAGCTTCAGTAAATGTTCTTTCAGCTTCATCGTCTTCCGGAGGAGCCCCGGCCATGTTCTGGAATAGTTTAAGATGAGCAATCATAATACTTGCCGATTTACTAACTGCTTCTTCCGGTCTTATACTACCATCAGTCCATACTTCCAGAGTTAACTTGTCGAAATCAGTGATATTACCTACACGAGTGTCAGTAACACCATAGTTAACTCTCTGGATTGGCGAAAAAATGGAATCAATAGGAATAATACCGATCACATGATCAGGTTTCTTATTCTTATCAGCAGGAATATACCCACGGCCACGTTCAACGGTAAGTTCCATTTTCAATGAGCCGCTAGCATCTACTGTTGCCAAATGTAATTCAGGGTTTAGTATCTCAACATCTGGATCAGTGATAATATCACCAGCTGTTATAGTTTTTTCACCAGTTACTTCCACTCTGATTACTTTTGCTTCTTCACTGTGCATTTTTAAGCAAAGTGATTTTAGATTTAAAATGATATTAGTAACGTCTTCCCGAACACCAGGAATCGTAGAAAACTCATGAAGTACACCTTCAATCCTAACGGATGTAACGGCTGCACCTTGCAAAGACGATAATAAGATGCGGCGCAAACTGTTACCAAAAGTAGTACCATATCCACGTTCTAAAGGTTCGCAGACAAATTTGCCATAACGACAATCTTCACTAATTTCCACTATCTCAATCTTCGGTTTTTCGATTTCGATCATCTGGAATAACCCTCCTCATTTATGCGCAATACCACGTTACGCCATACCCACGGCGAGGGTACATTATCTGGAGTACAATTCAACGATCATTTGTTCTTCAACAGGTACATCAATTTCATCACGGTTAGGGAATCTTGTAACTGTACCACTTAAGTTTTGAGCATCAACAGTAATCCAAGCTGGTGTACTTAATGAATCAAATGATTCTGCCACGCCTTTAAAGAATTCATTTGAAACGCTATTTTCTTTAATAGAAATAACGTCGCCAGCTTTTACTAAAGCTGAAGGAATATCAAGACGTTTGCCGTTAACAAGGATATGACCATGGGAAACAAGTTGACGAGATTGTCTACGAGTAGAAGCTAAGCCTAAACGATAAACAACATTATCAAGTCTTCTTTCAAGAATTACTAGTAAATTTTCACCAGTAACGCCAGGCATTTTTTTAGCCTTGTCATAATAAGATCTAAATGGTTTTTCTAAAACACCATATATGAACTTTGCTTTTTGTTTTTCTCTAAGTTGGATTCCGTATTCACTCATTTTTTTGCCAGCGCGTTTAGGTTGACGTTTGGAAGATTTACTCAAACCTACAACAGCTGGTTCAATGCCAAGTGCTCTGCATCTTTTTAGAGCAGGAACTCTATCAATTGCCATCTATATTTGCACCTCCTATTAAACTCTTCTACGTTTTGGTGGGCGACATCCGTTATGAGGGATTGGAGTTACATCTTTAATTAAATTAACTTCCAAACCAGTCGCTTGTAATGATCTGATTGCTGCTTCACGACCTGATCCAGGACCTTTTACAAATACTTCTACTTGTTTAAGACCATGTTCCATAGCTGCTTTTGCTGCAACTTCAGCTGCCATTTGAGCTGCGAATGGAGTGCTTTTACGTGATCCTCTAAAACCAAGACCACCTGCACTAGCCCATGATAATGCATTACCGTTTGTATCGGTAATTGTTACGATTGTATTGTTAAAAGTAGAACGGATATGAGCAATACCATGCTCGATATTTTTACGTTCTCTTCTTTTTGGTCTAGCAACTTTTTTAGCTACCAATGCTTAACCCTCCCTTACTTAACTAATTTCTTTTTGCCACCAACAGCTCTTTTTGGACCTTTACGAGTACGAGCGTTAGTCTTAGTTTTTTGACCTCTAACTGGTAGACCCATACGATGTCTTCTACCACGGTAGCAGCCAATTTCAACTAAGCGTTTAATATTTAGAGATACTTCACGACGTAAGTCGCCTTCTACTCTATAGTTTTTATCAATAGCCTCACGAAGTTTTGCAACTTCTTCTTCAGTTAAATCGCGAGTACGAGTATCAGGACTGATACCAGTAGCTGCTAAAATAGCTTGGGAAGTAGTAAGACCAATACCAAAGATGTATGTTAAAGAAATCTCAACTCTCTTATCGCGAGGTAAATCTACTCCGGCAATACGTGCCATATATTCAGCACCTCCTTCTTAATTAACCTTGTTTTTGTTTATGCTTGGGATTTTCGCAAATCACCATTACGTGACCCTTACGTTTAATTACTTTACATTTTTCACAAATGGGTTTAACCGACGGTCTAACTTTCATTTGCTAATGCCCCCTTTTCTTACATTGTCAATTCATTTGTCTGAAGCCGAACCTCAGCCAGCAAAAAGACTATTTGAAACGGTAGGTTATACGGCCACGTTTTAAATCATATGGCGTAAGTTCAATAGTAACTTTATCACCAGGTAGGATACGAATGAAATTCATACGAATTTTACCTGAAACATGTGCCAATACAACATGACCATTTTCTAATTCTACTTGAAACATTGCATTAGGCAATGCTTCAAGAACTGTACCTTCAACCTCAATTACGTCTTGTTTGGACATGAGATTTCTCCTCCTCGTCCGCTTGTCACAAATTATCTGGGTTGCAAATTTGCGATAGCGTGGCGAATATCTTCATCCGTAACCTTTCGGCTACTAATGAGGCTATCTGCCACAGCTTTTGAAATCCGCTCGTAAACTTTGACATGCCGAATGTTTTTCTTTTTTGGCTTAATAATAGAACGCTCTCTGCCATCAGACAAAAAAACATTTCTACCATTTATTCCAACGACCAAGTAAATAGTTTCAGCATCACGACCTGTAATACTTTCAACAACCTGACCTACTGAAATGGTTTGAACTAGTGACACTGAGGTTCCCCCTTAGCATTTTGTTAAAATTTCTGGCTTATCATCAATAATTGCGATGGTATGCTCGAAATGTGCCGAAGGTTTTCGATCCTTAGTAATAACCGTCCAATCATCATCTAATGTCTTCACTTCGTGGGTTCCTAGATTTATCATCGGCTCTATCGCTAATGTCATACCAGATTTTAATCGTGGGCCGCGACCAGCCGAACCGTAATTCGGAATCTGAGGATCTTCATGCATTTTTCTGCCAATGCCATGCCCAACATAGTCACGTACTATTCCGTAACTATACTTTTCTGCAAAGGTTTGAACAGCATTAGATATATCTCCGAGACGATTACCAGCTATTGCTTTTTCAATACCTTTGTATAGAGATTGTTCGGTAACATCAAGAAGTTGTTGCATTTCTACGCTGACCTCTCCAACAGAAAAGGTCTTCGCAGAATCGCCATTAAATCCATTTATTACCGCACCTATATCAGTACTGACATTATCTCCATTTTTTAACTTTTTTAAACTAGGTATTCCATGAACAACTTCTTCATTAATAGAAGTACAGATGCTCGCTGGAAAACCACCATAGCCTTTAAAAGCTGGAATTGCACCACAACTTCGTATATATTTCTCGGCAATTTTATCAAGCTCGAGTGTACTAACTCCCGGCTTAACAGCGTTTTTAACTTCAACCAGCGTATCCGCCACTATCTTACCGGCATCTCGCATGTAATCGATTTCTCGATCAGACTTTAGGATGATCATCCTTATTGGCCCCTCAAGCTAGCAACAACATCGGCAAGTACTTTATCAATAGACTGTTTGCCATCAATTTCAGTATATAAACCGTTATCTTGATAGTATTGAATGAGCGGCTTTGTCTGTGAAGAATACACTGTAAGACGTTTTGTCATGGTAGCTTCGCTATCATCATCTCGCTGGTATGTCTCACCGCTACATTTATCGCATATACCTTCTTTTGCAGTTGGATTGTAAGCTACATGATACGTAGCTCCACAACCTCTACAAATCCGGCGACCAGTTGCACGGCTGATTAAATCCTCAGCCGGTACACTGATATTTACTACGCGATCAAGTTTTATTTGTAATTCACCTAGCGTAGCATCAAGAGCATTTGCTTGCTCAAGGGTACGAGGAAAACCATCTAAAATAAAACCTTTTTTACAATCTGGCTTAGCCAAACGTTCTTTTACAATACCGATTGTTACACTGTCTGGAACCAATTGTCCAGCATCCATACATGCTTTTGCTTGTTTACCAAGTTCGGTTCCCTCTTTTACAGCAGCACGGAACATATCTCCTGTAGAAATATGTGGAATACCAAACTTATCCACTAGCATTGCCGCTTGTGTGCCTTTACCAGCACCTGGCGGTCCCATTAATAGGATATACATCTAAAATTCCTCCCCCCTACTTCATGAACCCTTGGTAATGGCGCATTAAGACCATCGCTTCAATCTGCTTCATAGTATCAAGAGCCACACCAACTATAATAAGTAGGGCAGTACCACCAAAATTCACACCTTGAATATTGGTTGCTGTTGCAACAACATTAGGCAGTATGGCGATAAAAGCAAGAAATATTGATCCAGCAAGAGTAATTCTGGTCATAACGCGGTCTAAATAATCTGCCGTTGGTTTGCCAGGACGTAATCCCGGAATAAAACCACCGTATTTTTTCAGATTCTCTGCCATATCCGATATCTTTACAGTAACCGCAGTATAAAAATATGTGAAGAATACAATCATCAACGCATAAATCGCTGTCTGAAGTGGAGTTCCCCACGCAAAATATCCCGCAATCGTCTTTACCCATGGTACATCAATAAATTGGGCAATAGTTACTGGAAACATCAGCACGGATGACGCAAAGATTATTGGAATAACACCCGCTTGATTAACTTTAAGCGGAATGTGTGTGGAGTGACCACCATACATTTTGCGGCCAACTACACGTTTTGCATACTGAACTGGAATACGACGTTGCCCTTCTTGTATCGCAATTACGAGTACAACCATAGCAACAGCGATAATTGCAAAGAATGCAACATTGAAAACACTAACCGTACCTGCTTGCAAGTACTTATAAATCGTACCAATGCCTTTTGGTAAACTAGCAACGATACCAGCAAAGATAATCAGTGAAATACCATTACCAATGCCTTGTGCCGTAATTTGCTCACCTAACCACATCAAAAATGTAGTACCAGCTGTCAAGGTAATTGCAATCAATAGTATTGACTCAACACCTGGATTTATAATAGCAGCTTTTAGACCATATGCCATGCCAAGAGCTTGGATAAAGGCTAAAACCACTGTAGAGTATCGCGTAATCTGGGTAATTTTCTTGCGCCCTTCTTCGCCTTCTTTAGACCATTGTTCAAACTTCGGTACCACAACTGTTAAGAGCTGCATAATGATCGAAGCATTGATATATGGGGTAATACTCATTGCAAACACTGAGAATTTACTTAAAGCACCACCGGAAAATAAATCCATAAGGCCAAAAAGGTTACCACTCGTGAACAATTGTTCAATCACATTAGCATTTACACCTGGAACAGGAATATGAGTTCCTAATCGAAAGATAGCAAACATTACTAATGTAAAAACAATTTTTTGTCTGAGCTCAGTTATCTTGAGTATATTTGCAAGGGCCGAAAACACCTTAGATCACCTCGACTTTTCCGCCAGCCGCTGTAATTTTAACTTCTGCGGATTTGGTAAAACCGTTAGCGATTACAGTTAATTTCTTCGTAATTTCGCCGTTACCTAAAATACGTACACCATCATGCACATTTTTAAGAACGCCAGCTTCGATTAAAGCAACAGGATCAACTGTTGAACCATCTTCGAAACGATTTAATGTTTCTACGTTCACTTCAGCATATTCGCTACCGAATACATTAAAGAATCCACGTTTTGGTAATCTACGATAAAGAGGCATTTGACCGCCTTCAAAACCAGTACGAACACCACCGCCGGAACGAGAATTTTGACCTTTATGACCTCTACCGGATGTTTTACCTAGACCAGAACCAAGTCCGCGACCAACACGGGTACGTACTTTTTTAGATCCAGCTGCCGGAGCTAATTCGTGTAATTTCATACAAGCACCTCCTTGAACTTAGTCTTGTAATTCTTCAACTGTAACAAGATGTTCAACTTTGTGAACCATGCCGCGAATAACCGCATTATCTTCTTGTTCGACTGACGAATTTAATTTGTGTAATCCTAAAGCCTTAACAGTAGCTCTTTGATCTTCAGGTCTTCCTATCAAGCTTCTGGTAAGAGTGATTTTTAATTTTGCCATCAAAATGCCTCCTTAACCCAAAAGTTCTTGAACAGTTTTACCACGAAGTTCAGCCACTAATTCAGCTTTTTTAAGTTGATCTAGACCTTTTAATGTAGCACGAACCATATTATTAGGGTTAGATGAACCAAGTGATTTTGTTAAGATGTCATGAATACCAGCAAGTTCCAGCACCGCACGTGCAGGACCACCAGCGATAACACCAGTACCTTTTCCAGCAGGTTTTAATAATACGCGACCTGCGCCAAACACACCAATAATTTGATGAGGAATTGTTTTTCCTACTAATGAAACATTAATAAGATTTTTCTTAGCATCTTCAATGCCTTTTCTGATTGCTTCAGGAACTTCACCAGCTTTACCTAAACCGGCGCCTACGTGACCGTTTCCATCACCAACAACAACTAGTGCGCTGAATGAAAAACGACGTCCACCTTTAACAACCTTAGCAACTCTGTTAATATAAACAACTTTCTCTTGTAACTCAAGAGCAGTATAGTCGATTCTGGCCATTAATTTACCTCCTTTTCCAAAAACTAGAATTTAAGACCCGCTTCGCGAGCTGCTTCAGCTACTGCAGCTACTCTACCATGATAGATATAGCCACCACGATCAAATACTACTTCAGTAATACCTTTTTCTACAGCACGTTTTGCAACTGCTGCGCCAACTGCTTTTGCAGCTTCGATATTACCACCATAAATAGTAAAGTCTTTATCTTTTGAACTTGCTGCAACTAAAGTTACACCATTTACGTCATCAATGATTTGTGCATAAATATTGCTTAAGCTACGGAACACGTTTAAACGTGGTTTTTGAGCTGTACCAGAAATATTTTTACGAACTCTTAAGTGACGTTTTTGACGACCTTTGTTTTTATCTGCTTTAAGAAGCAAGTTAGTCACTCCTTTCACTTAAAGATTACTTCTTGCCTTTACCGCCGGCTTTACCAACTTTACGACGAACAACTTCGCCTTCATATTTAATCCCTTTACCTTTGTAAGGTTCTGGTTCTCTATATCCACGAATATTAGCTGCAATAGCGCCAACTTCTTCTTTATTAATGCCCAAAACAATAATTTTGTTTGGAGCTGGAACTTCTAGAGTAATACCTTTAGGTGGTTCCACTACTACAGGATGGGAGAAACCAAGAGACAAGTTAACGTTTTGTCCAGCTTTTGCTGCTCTATAACCAACACCGTTGATTTCAAGAGTTTTGCTGAAGCCTACAGTAACACCAATAACCATATTGGAAACTAATGTGCGAGTTAAACCATGTAATGATCTATGCTCTTTAACATCTGAAGGACGTTTTACTGTAATAACGTTTTCTTCGATTTCAATTATCATGTCTTTATGCAAAGTACGAGTAAGTTCGCCTTTAGGACCTTTTACTGTCACCGTATTATCTTCTGCTATTGTAACTGTTACACCAGCAGGAATTGTAATAGGTGCTCTACCAATTCTTGACATCCATACACCTCCTAGCTACAAAAAATATATTACCAAACGTAAGCGATTACTTCTCCACCAAGACCATTACGACGAGCTTGTTTGTCACTCATAATGCCTTTTGAAGTGGAAACAATAGCGATACCAAGACCACCAAGTACACGAGGTAATTGTTCGCTTTTAGCATATACACGTAAACCAGGTTTGGAAATACGTTTAATGCCTGTGATTACTTTTTCGCGGTTAGGACCATATTTAAGGTTCACGCGAATAACGCCTTGTTTGCTGTCAGAAGTAAAGTCAAAATCTTTAATGAAACCTTCTTCTTTTAAAATAACAGCAATTGCTTGTTTAATTTTAGATCCTGGTATTTCTACTTTCTCATGATATACGGAGTTTGCATTACGCAAACGAGTTAGCATATCAGCAATTGGATCAGTCATTACCATAGATAGATATCCTCCTTCCGTTAATGTTACCAGCTAGCTTTGGTTACCCCAGGGATAGCACCTTTGTAGCTTTGTTCTCTAAAACAAATACGGCACATTTCGAATTTACGCATGTATCCGTGTGGACGGCCACAAATTTTACATCTATTATATCTACGAACTTCAAATTTCGGTTCGCGACCCCATTTTTCAATCATCGCCTTTTTGGCCACAGTAAGTACCTCCTTTACGCGCTAAATGGCATTCCCATTAATTTTAGAAGCTCTCTTGCTTCTTCATCTGTTTTTGCTGTTGTTACAACGATAATATTCATACCACGAATTTTATCGATCTTGTCATATTCAATTTCAGGGAAAATTAATTGTTCTTTAAGACCCATGGAATAGTTGCCACGTCCATCAAAAGATTTAGCACTAATACCACGGAAATCACGAACACGTGGTAGAGCCACGTTCATAAATTTATCCATGAATTGATACATACGTACGCCACGAAGAGTTACTTTCGCGCCGATTGGCATGCCTTCACGTAATTTCCAAACTGCTAAAGATTTTTTAGCACGGGTTAATATTGGTTTTTGACCAGCGATTAATGTCATATCACTAACTGCTGAATCTAGAACTTTAGGGTTACCTACAGCCTCACCAACACCCATATTAATAATAACTTTGTCTATTTTAGGTATTTCCATTACGTTTTTATATCCGAACTTTTCAGTTAAAGCTGGAACTACTTCATTAAGATATTTTTCTTTAAGTCTATCCACTGATAGGCTACCTCCTTTCGCTTCAAATTTTATTTATCAACGATTTCTCCGCACTTTTTGCAAGCACGAACTAATTTACCATTCACATCTTTTTTAGCAATACGAGTTGCTTTTGAACATGCTGGGCATACAAGCATTACTTTAGCCACATGCATTGGAGCTTCTTTAACCATAATGCCACCTTGCGGAGCACTTTGACTAGGTTTCGTGTGACGTTTTACTTTGTTAACGCCTTCAACGACAACTTTATCTTTTTTAGGTAATGCTTCAATGATTTGACCTTGTTTGCCTTTATCTTTGCCAGACAATACTAAAACTGTATCGCCTTTTTTTACGTGCAATTTGTTTTGTGACAAATAGGACACCTCCTAACTTAGATTACTTCTGGAGCTAGTGAGACGATTTTCATGAAATCTTTGTCACGCAACTCTCTAGCTACTGGTCCGAAAATACGAGTACCTCTTGGAGTCTTATCATCTTTAATGACAACGGCAGCGTTTTCATCAAAACGAATATAAGAACCATCTGGACGACGTAAACCTTTTTTGGTACGTACAACTACAGCTTTAACAACATCACCTTTTTTAACTACACCGCCAGGTGATGCAGATTTAACTGCAGCAACAATTACGTCACCAATGTTAGCGAATTTACGATAAGAACCACCAAGTACACGAATGCACATGATTTCCTTAGCACCAGTGTTATCACCAACGTTAAGCATTGTTTGTTGTTGAATCATTGTTTTACCTCCTTCTTGAGATTTTTCAGTTCATTTCAAAAGCGAAATAAGCGAATTTTTATTATTTTGCTCTTGATAGAACTTCAATAACTCTCCAACGCTTATCTTTAGACAATGGACGAGTTTCCATCATTTCTACAGTATCGCCAATATGTGCGTCATTATTTTCATCATGCGCTTTAAATTTAACAGTTTGTTTTACCGCTTTTTTGTATAGTGGATGTTGGACAAGACGTTCAACTGCTACTACAACAGTTTTGTCCATTTTGTCACTTACCACTTTACCAACTTTAGTTTTGCGATCATTTCTTTCAGTCATGCCTGAATAGCCTCCTTCCGTTGCATATCATTTTTCAGCCGCCAAAAATATTCGCGTGAATTAAGCTTTTAACTCTTGTTCACGTTGGATTGTTTTAATGCGAGCAATTGTTTTCTTTACATCTTTGATACGCATTGGGTTTTCAAGCTGGCCAGTAGCAAGTTGAAATCTGAGGTTAAATAGTTCTTCTTTTAGAGAAGCAAGTTTTTGGTTAAGTTCAACTTCACTCATATCACGTATATCATTAACCTTCATTTACTTCACCGCCCTCTGCTTGCTCTTGAGCCTGTTTTTGAGCTTGTTCACGTGTAACGAATTTTGTTTTAATAGGAAGTTTATGTGCAGCAAGACGCATAGCTTCTTTTGCAGTTTCCTCTGTAACGCCATCCATTTCGAACATGATACGACCTGGTTTAACTACTGCTACCCAGTATTCTACTGAACCTTTACCACTACCCATACGAGTTTCGGCAGGTTTTGCAGTTACAGGTTTATCTGGGAAAATTTTGATCCAAACTTTACCACCACGTTTGATATAACGAGTCATAGCAATACGAGCAGCTTCAATTTGTCTATTGGTAATCCAAGCAGGTTCTAATGCTTGTAAGCCAAATTCACCATGACTTACTGTATTTCCTCTGGTTGCTTTACCTTTCATACGACCGCGGAACTGTTTGCGGTGTTTTACTCTTTTTGGTAATAACATTATGCTTCGCTCCCTTCGACAGCGGCAGCAACGACTTTTTTCACTTCAGGTAAAATTTCACCTTTGAAGATCCAAACTTTTACGCCGATAAGGCCGTAAGTAGTGTGAGCCTCAGCAGTACCGTAGTCAATGTCAGCTCTTAAAGTATGAAGTGGAATACTCCCTTCACGATAAGCTTCACTTCTAGCAATTTCAGCTCCGCCTAAACGACCGCCTACCATTACTTTGATACCTTTAGCACCCATACGCATTGTACGACCAACCGCTTGTTTCATAGCACGGCGGAACGCAATACGACGTTCTAATTGAGCTGCAATATTTTCAGCTACTAATGTTGAATCTAAGTCTGGTTGCTTAATTTCAGCAATGTTGATGTCAACATGTTTAGTAGTTAGTTTCTTTAAACCATTTTTGATTTGTTCAATTCCTGAACCGCCACGACCGATAACCATACCTGGTTTTGCAGTGTGAATCGTCAATTTAAGACGATTTTGACCACGTTCAGTTTCAATTTTAGATACGCCCGCATTACGAAGCAAAGCTTTCAAATACGTACGCACTTTTATATCTTCATGCAAGTTACTTGCATAGTCTTTATCTGCATACCACTTAGCATCCCATGTTTTAACAACGCCAAGGCGCAAGCCATGTGGATTAACTTTTTGACCCAATTCGTTTCCCTCCTTTTTATCTTTCTTTTACAACAACCGTTACGTGACTTGAACGCTTTAAAATTTTAAACGCTTGCCCACGAGAACGTGGATGAATACGTTTCAATGTAGGCCCTTGGTCTACATATGCCGCAGCGATATAAAGATTATCAACATTCATATCAAAGTTGTGTTCAGCATTTGCTACAGCTGATTTCAAAACTTTTTCTATAACATCAGCACCAACTTTTGGTGTGAATTTTAAAATTGCAAACGCTTCTCCGATTTGTTTACCACGGATTAAATCCATAACTATACGAATTTTACGAGGAGCGACGCGAATGTATTTTGCTACTGATTTAGCTTCCACAGATTAGCCTCCTTTCGGCAAAAACTACTTAAGTGATGTACGTCTTTCTTCGCCGGAATGCCCTTTGAAAGTACGAGTCGGCGCGAATTCACCAAGTTTGTGACCTACCATATCTTCAGTTACATAAACAGGTACATGTTTACGACCGTCATGCACTGCTATAGTGTGACCAACAAAATTAGGAAGAATAGTTGAACTACGTGACCACGTTTTAATAACTTTTTTCTCATTAGTTGCATTCATGGCGTCAATTTTCTTAAGAACGCTTTCATGAACATATGGTCCTTTTTTAATTGATCTTGACAATGATGTATCCTCCTTTCGCCAAGGCGAGGAACTTAAAAGTTCAAGTTTCGCGCCTATATCTTATATCAATCTTTTAATTATTTCGTACGACCTTTGACAATAAACTTGTCAGAGTTCTTTTTACGACGAGTTGTAGCACCCATAGCATGTTTACCCCATGGAGTAACAGGATGTTTACGACCAACTGGGCTACGACCTTCACCACCACCATGTGGATGGTCATTAGGATTCATTGTTACCCCACGATTAGCAGGACGAATACCTAACCAACGAGAACGACCAGCTTTACCAATTGTGATGTTTTCATGTTCAAGATTACCTACTTGACCAATCGTTGCTTTACAATTGATATGAACTTTACGTAACTCACCTGAAGGCATACGAAGAAGTGCATAATCGCCCTCTTTCGCCATTAATTGAGCACCTGTACCAGCGGAACGAACCAATTGTCCACCTTTACCGATTTTCATCTCAATATTATGAATCATAGTACCAACAGGAATATTTATAATTGGTAACGCATTACCAGGTTTGATGTCAGCTTCAGGACCAGATACAATTTTATCCCCAACTTTAATACCGTTAGGTGCTAAGATGTAACGTTTTTCACCATCAGCATAATTTAAAAGCGCAATACGCGCTGAACGGTTCGGATCGTATTCAATTGTAGCAACAGTTGCTTGAATATCATCTTTATTCCGTTTAAAGTCAATCACACGGTATAAACGTTTGTGACCGCCACCTTGATGTCTTACTGTTAAACGACCTAGATGATTACGACCACCATGTTTTTGTAGACGCTCAACTAGAGCTTTCTCAGGTTTGTCAGTAGTGATTTCATCGAAACTAGCTACTGTCATGAATCTTCTACCTGCAGAATATGGTTTAAAACTTTTTACTGCCATTGGTTAACCTCCTTTTCCAAAAACTTAAGCTATTATACACCTTCGAAGAATTCGATGCTTTCGCCAGGTGCAAGTTTAACAACAGCTTTTTTATAATCTGCGCGTTTGCCTTGACTGCGACCCATACGTTTTACTTTTCCTAACACGTTTACAGTGTTTACTACAAGAACTTTTACTTTGAATATTTCTTGAACAGCAGTTCTTATTTCAACTTTGTTAGCTGTCTTAGGAACAACAAATGTATATTTGCCTTCTTGCATTAACGCAGTTGTTCTTTCAGTGATAAGCGGACGGATTAAAATATCGCGTGCATTTGCCATTACGCAAGTACCTCCTCAATGCGGGTAACTGCATCTTTAGTAATGAAAAGCTTATTATGATTTAAGATATCATAAACATTAAGCCCACGAGAACTAATAGCTTTTACACCAGGAATATTACGTGAAGATTTTTCCACGTTTTCAATTGCCTCAGCTGTAATGATAAGAGCTTTCTTATCCACGCTGAAATCGTTCAACATTTGTACAACGTTTTTAGTTTTAGCTTGTTCAAAAGCAATGCTATCAACAATAACTAATTCTCCACTTTGTACTTTTGATGACAACGCACATCTAATTGCTAAACGACGTTGTTTACGAGGCATTCTGAATGCATATGAACGAGGTGATGGACCAAATACAGTACCACCGCCTACCCAAATTGGTGAACGGGTGCTACCTGAACGAGCACGACCAGTACCTTTTTGTTTCCAAGGTTTACGTCCGCCACCGCGTACGAAACCTCTAGTTTTAGTTGCATGCGTACCAAGACGTTGACTTGCAAGTTGCATCACAACAGCTTGATGAACAACAGCTTCGTTAACTTCTACACCAAATACGCTTTCATTTAATTCTAATTCTTCGCCAGTCTGTTTACCAGCGATTGTATAGACTGCTACTTTAGGCATAATATAGCACATCCTCCTTTCGAGCTCAAAAGAGCTTATTTGTTAGGTTTTACAGTATTTTTAATAACAACGTAGCTACCCTTTGGACCAGGAATAGCACCCTTGATTAAGATCAAATTACGGTCAGTGTCTACTCTTACAACGCTTAAACGTTGAAGTGTTACTTTTTGAGCGCCCATACGACCTGGTAATTTTTTACCTTTTAAGACTTTACCGCCGCCACCACTCATCATTGCGCCAGTTGAACCTGGTTCGCGATGTGATTTAGATCCATGGCCCATAGGTCCACGACTAAAATTATGACGTTTAATTGCACCAGCAAAACCTTTACCTTTTGCAGTACCAGTAACATCAATTAATTCACCAGCACTAAATATGTCAACGCCGATTATATCACCAGCATTATATTCAGAAGCATCAGATAAGCGCATTTCGCGAATAAATTTCACTGCATCCGCGCCAGCTTTTGCAAAATGACCTTTCATAGGTTTTGTAACGTGTTTTTCTTTCATAACACCAAAGCCTAATTGTACAGCATTATAGCCATCATTTTCAACAGTTTTGTTTTGAATTACAACAGTTTTACCTGATTCAACAACAGTAACTGGAACAACTTTACCTTCTTCGGTAAAGATTTGGGTCATACCAAGTTTTTTACCTAAAATTCCTTTAGCCATTCATTCCACCTCCTCTTATTACAATTTAATTTCGATATCCACACCAGCTGGCAAATCCAAACGCATTAAAGCGTCAACGGTTTTGGAAGTTGGTTCTAAGATGTCAATTAGACGTTTGTGAGTACGCATTTCGAATTGCTCACGGGAATCTTTATTAACATGTGGAGAACGTAAGATTGTAAAAATGTTTTTTTCAGTAGGTAGTGGAATAGGGCCTGATACCATAGCACCTGTTCTTTTTGCAGTATCTACGATTTTCACCGCGCTTTGATCAAGAGCTTTATGATCATATGCTTTTAAACGAATTCTGATTTTTTGTTGTTTAGCCAATTTATATTTCCTCCTTATCGCCCAGTTTCTAGAACGGACATTTCTCCGTAATAGTTCCCTCACAAAAATGTGAGCAATCTACTACGTCATCGCTTGGGGTACAAAAATCTTATTTATAGGGGCGACTGAAGTCGCCCCTATAGTATTGATACTAAAATTAAGCTTGAACTTCAGTTACAACACCAGCGCCAACAGTACGGCCACCTTCGCGGATAGCGAAACGTAAACCAACTTCAATAGCAATTGGAGTGATAAGTTCGATAGACATTTGGATGTTATCGCCAGGCATAACCATTTCAACACCGTCTGGTAAGTTAACTACACCAGTTACGTCAGTTGTACGGAAATAGAATTGTGGACGATAGTTTGTGAAGAATGGAGTATGACGTCCGCCTTCTTCTTTGGATAAAACGTAAACTTCACCTTTAAATTTAGTGTGAGGTTTAATGGAACCTGGTTTTGCAAGAACTTGACCACGTTCGATTTCTTTACGTTCAACACCACGAAGTAAAGCTCCGATATTATCACCAGCAACTGCACTATCAAGTAATTTTCTAAACATTTCAACGCCTGTTACAGTAGTTGATTTAGGTGCTTCGCTCATACCAACGATTTCAACAACTTCACCAACTTTAACTTGACCACGTTCAACACGGCCAGTAGCAACTGTACCACGACCAGTGATTGTGAAAACGTCTTCGACTGGCATTAAGAAGTTTTTATCAGTATCGCGAACTGGAGTTGGGATGTATTCATCCACAGCATCCATAAGTTCGATGATTTTTGCTTCATAAGCAGGGTCGCCTTCAAGAGCTTTTAACGCTGAACCAGAAATTACAGGAATATCATCACCAGGGAATTCATAGCTAGAAAGAAGTTCACGAACTTCCATTTCTACTAATTCCATTAATTCTTCATCATCAACCATGTCAGCTTTGTTTAAGAAAACCACCATTGCAGGCACGCCAACTTGACGAGATAAAAGAATATGTTCACGAGTTTGTGGCATAGGACCATCAGCAGCACTTACTACTAAGATCGCACCATCCATTTGTGCAGCACCAGTGATCATGTTTTTAACATAGTCAGCATGGCCTGGGCAGTCAACGTGAGCATAATGTCTTTTTTCTGTTTGATACTCAACATGAGCAGTATTGATTGTGATACCACGTTCTCTTTCTTCTGGAGCTTTGTCGATCATGGAATAATCCATAAAATCAGCGCCGCCAGCTTTTGATAAAACTTTAGTGATAGCAGCTGTCAATGTAGTCTTGCCATGGTCAACGTGACCAATCGTACCAATGTTTACATGTGGCTTATTTCTTTCAAACTTTTGTTTTGCCATTGTTAATAAATCCTCCCTTATTCGCCTTTGTTTTTAGCTGTAATAGCTTCTGATATATTTTTAGGAACTTCATCATAATGTGAAATTTCCATGGAATAATTACCACGGCCTTGTGTTTTAGAACGCAAGTCTGTAGAGTAACCAAACATTTCAGAAAGTGGAACGAAGGAATTAATTACTTGTGCACCAGCACGAGATTCCATACCTTCAATACGACCACGTCTTGAGTTTAAGTCACCAATAACGTCACCCATGTATTCTTCCGGAACAACGACTTCAACCTTCATATATGGTTCTAATAATACTGGATTTGCTTTTGCAGTACCTGCTTTAAAGCCCATAGACCCAGCAATTTTAAACGCCATTTCAGATGAATCGACATCATGGTAAGAACCATCATAAACAATAACTTTAATATCAACCATTGGATAACCAGCAACAACACCATTTTCCATAGCTTCTTTGATACCAGCTTCAATTGGGTTAATAAATTCTCTAGGAATTGCACCACCGACAACTTTGTTTTCAAAGCTAAATCCTACGCCTGGTTCTTGAGGGATAAGTTCAAGCAAGCAGTGACCATATTGACCACGACCACCAGATTGACGAACGAATTTACCTTCTGATTTCACTTGTTTACGGATTGTTTCACGATAAGCAACTTGAGGCTTACCTACAGTACAATCAACTTTAAACTCGCGAAGCATACGGTCAACGATGATTTCCAAATGAAGCTCGCCCATACCAGAAATGATACATTGACCAGTTTCTTGGTCAGTTCTCATACGGAATGTAGGATCTTCTTCTGCAAGTCTCGCAAGGGCAATACCCATTTTTTCTTGGTCAGCTTTTGTTTTTGGTTCAACAGCAACCGAAATAACTGGTTCTGGGAATTCCATGGATTCTAAGATAATAGATTCTTTTTCATCGCAAAGAGTATCACCAGTAACTGTATCTTTTAAACCAACTGCAGCTGCGATATCACCACTGTAAACCATTTCGATTTCTTCACGGCGATTTGCATGCATTTGAAGGATACGACCAATACGTTCTTTTTTGCCTTTTGTTGAGTTATATACGTACGAACCAGAAGTAAGTGTACCAGAATATACACGGAAAAATGCTAATTTACCAACATAAGGGTCAGCCATAATTTTGAAAGCCAACGCTGAGAATGGTATTTTATCATCTGCTTCACGTTTATCTTCTTCACCAGTATCCGGATTCGTGCCTTTAATAGCTGGAATATCAAGTGGTGAAGGCATGTAATCAATTACTGCATCAAGCATTGGTTGAACACCCTTATTTTTGTAAGAAGAACCACAGAAAACAGGAGTCATTTTGCAAGCAATTGTTGCTTTACGAATCGCTGCTTTTAGTTCAGCTTCGGAAATTTCTTCACCTTCAAGGTATTTCATCATCAATTCATCATCGGATTCAGCAACTGTATCCAAAAGAATTTGACGATATTCATCAGCTTTTTCTTTCATATCTGCAGGGATTTCCACTTCTTCGCTAGTTTTACCAAGATCATCGGTATAAATAATAGCGTCCATTTTGATTAAGTCAACCATTCCTAAGAATACGTCTTCAGAACCAATTGGCAATTGAAGTGCAACCGGATTTGCATTTAAACGAGTTTTCAACATGTCAACAACTCTATAAAAATCCGCACCCAAGATATCCATTTTATTTACGTACGCCATACGAGGTACGTTGTATTTATCAGCTTGGCGCCATACTGTTTCAGATTGAGGTTCAACTCCACCTTTAGCACAGAACACAGCAACCGAGCCATCAAGCACTCTCAACGAACGTTCTACTTCAACAGTAAAGTCCACGTGACCTGGTGTGTCAATGATGTTAATGCGATGATCCGCCCATTGACAAGTTGTAGCAGCAGAAGTAATAGTAATACCTCTTTCTTGTTCCTGCTCCATCCAGTCCATAGTAGCAGCGCCTTCATGAACTTCACCGATTTTGTGCACTTTACCTGTATAAAACAGAATGCGTTCAGTAGTAGTGGTTTTACCGGCATCAATATGTGCCATAATACCTATGTTCCGTGTCTTTTCGAGAGGAAACTGTCTACCCACTATTACATCGCTCCTTATTAGTGTAAAGATTATTTATTGCACTTTAGATACTACCAACGATAATGAGCAAAAGCTTTATTAGCTTCAGCCATTTTATGAGTATCTTCTTTTTTCTTGATTGATGCGCCTGTATTGTTAGCAGCATCTAATAATTCAGCAGCAATTCTTTCGTTCATTGTCTTCTCGCCACGTAATCTAGCGTAGTTAACAACCCAACGAATACATAATGTCATACGACGATCAGGGCGAACTTCGATTGGAACTTGATAGTTAGCACCACCAACACGGCGAGCACGAACTTCAAGAACTGGCATAACATTTTTCATAGCAGTTTCAAAAACTTCTAATGGATCTTTGCCAGTCTTCGCTCTGATGCTTTCAAATGCATCATAAACAACTTTTTCCGCAACGCCTTTTTTACCAGAAAGCATAACTTTGTTGATGAACTTAGTCACAACTTTAGAATTATACACTGGATCTGGCAACACATCGCGTTTAGGTACAGCACCTTTTCTTGGCATAATATTCCCTCCTTGTCAAAAATCTTCAAATTAAATTATTATTTTTTCTTAGCGCGTTTCGCACCATATTTTGATCTTGATTGCATACGGTTTTGAACACCAGCAGTATCTAACGCACCGCGAATGATATGATAACGAACACCTGGTAAATCTTTTACCCTGCCGCCTCTAATCAATACAACACTATGTTCTTGAAGATTGTGACCAATCCCAGGGATATAAGCTGTTACTTCAATGCTGTTAGTAAGACGAATTCTCGCAACTTTTCTCAAAGCCGAGTTAGGTTTTTTAGGAGTAGTTGTATATACTCTCGTACAAACACCACGTTTTTGAGGACAATCCTTTAAAGCTGGTGCTGTAGATTTCTTTTCCATACTTTCTCTACCTTTGCGTACTAATTGGCTAATTGTAGGCATACATGCACCTCCTTCCTTCATATAAAAATTTATTATTTAATAATTCCAACTCAATTTTATAAAAGAGCTAGAATATTTAACAAGATTACTTCAAAACAGCCACTGCAGCAGCTCCTACTTCAATCGTACAAGCTTCTCCCAATTCACTCATCGTTGCAACATCAACTTTGTCGATTTTATGTTGTTCACACAAATCTTTCAGAGGTTGTACAACTCTTAAATCGGCATCTTGTGCAATAAAAACCTTTTTACATAAGTCTTTTTTGACAGCTTTCGTAACTTGTTTTATACCAATAACTTTTTTGGCAGTCTTCAAAGTGTCGAGCGACATTGTATTCACTCCCATATCTACAGATGAATGCTTTTTTTGTTTCAGGCACTCGTATATAATAACATGACTCATAATCAATGTCAACACTTGTTTCATCAATCTTTTCATACACACGGCACGTGGTGTATCATCAGTTATCATTGTACCATATTTTTCATAAATTATACAATCTTTCTCTAAATTTAGTGAAAATAAAAAAAGAATTTTACAAATTGTTTAACTTTATCTGAAACGATATTATGCTTGTCAATTGAGAATGATCTATATACTAAAAACTTCCTTTAGGTAACTTAACACATACCAGTAAAGATTATACATTTTTATTTATTTTAAGTTTATATATAATAAGGAAGCTTTTTGATTTTTTAATAAATTTATAATTTAAAATTTTTTCATTGTCTTAAATTTTTCATAACAAAAGCTGATGTGATAAACACATCAGCTTTTGCTTTTTATTATTTTCTATACATTGCATCTTGTTCTTTACGAAGTTTATAAATAAGAGTAGAAGTATCTAATTCAAGCATATCTAAAGTTAAAATCTGACCTTTTTTTGCATCTTTAATCATGCGCGCTTTTTTGTTTACTAAACCATATGGTACATAACCTTTTTCATCGGATTCAACAGCTGTGGCTATAGAGCCATATGTTGTGTAGCCACCAATACCATCAATTGTTTGACCAGCTTTTAGATCTGTTTTTGCAACCGTAATACATTCACTAACAAGACCATCCACTGGAACAATTGTCGCTTCCCCATCAATAACAGCTTTTGCAACTGTTAGTGGAGTTTCCAAATTACATAAATGATATGGACGATATAAAATCCAAATTGGACCAGCGCCCATACTATGATAACGCATTTGGTAAGCGATTTCTTCGTTTTCTGTAGATACTGCTACAAATACCCCCGGCGCAATACCGTTTACATATTCAACAACACCGTGTTTATTTAAGATACCACCATCTTGTTTCAATCTATATAGATCAGGTAATTCTTTCACTGTTGCCGCGACGCCATGTCCACCGATTACATCTGGAATCAAACCAGTGGCATTTGACATTGCCGTCATTTCTACCATTGTTTTTGTGCCATCTTTGAACGAGCAAAGCATTTTAGGACTCATTACCCGACGAGTCGCTTCTTCAAGAACAGTATCAGGGTTGCAATCATAATCTAGTTTATTATTTTTACCTTTCCCCATTACTTTAACATCCATACCCATTGCTTTTGCAAAACAGTATAATTCCATAACAGCACCAGGTTCGTCACCAGCAGAACCAGTATAAATAACTCCTTGCTGCGCTGCTAATTTCTTAAGATAAGGGCCAATAACAACATCAGTTTCTACATTTAACATTACGCAGTGTTTACCATTTTTCATTGCATCTGTAGCCACTTTTGCCCCAACATCAGGTACACCAGTTGCATCAATTGCACATTCGATTAGATTGGCCTCTGAAATTAAATCTGCATTTACTGTAGCAACATATTTTCCAGCTTCTATCCATTTGTTCGCATCAGCAATCGTATCTACAATTGCGATTTGATCATCTTGAATTCCAGCATACTTAAATGCATGTATTGCATTTTCAATATTGATATCAGACACAATTGCTGGCATAATTCCTTGCATTAATGCCATTTGTGTTACCATACCTCTTCCCATTTGACCAGCACCAACAATACCGGTACGTATAACTTTTCCTTCCTGCTGACGTTTGATCAATTTTTGATTCATATTTAACATAATTCATTACTTCCTTCTTTATATTATTATTGAAAATTTACAATATCTAAATTAGTAAATTTCAATCAAGCTACCTACGGTAAAATCTTGAGCCACCAAATCTTCGCCTTCTAGCATAATACACCCCGGACGCTCTGGCTCAGCTCCACCTTTAAAGCTCAATGTACAATGCCCTAATTCTTTCAATGTCTGCCTTGCTTCATCGCCAATCGCAGTAATTGTAAACACCTTCTCACAAAGAACTACGGTATCCCCAACTGCCAAATCCACAAGAATCGGTGCGGGCTTATGAAGTACTGATATTTCTGCTAATTCTGCTGGCGCACCGTCATTAAAGATAATGATAAAATTCATTTCCTTTTCACTAAGAAAAAATAAAGCCTCTTCACCCCAGCCAGTTATCTCAGAGTGATATTTCATTTAAGTTCCTCCTTTATGGTACATTAAAAACATTTTTACACACTTATTACATATACATGCCAAAGCTAAAAATATAAGCGATAATAACAGATAATGGTCCTGTAATTACACGCGAATATAATACAGCTGGAACCCCAAGCTCAATAGTCTCAGGATCAGCTTCACCAAGACTTAAACCAACTGGAACAAAGTCACCACCAACCTGTGCATTAATTGCAAATAATGCTGGCAATGCATATTGCGCTGGAATGTGTCCTAAGCCAATTTCAACCCCAAGTAAAGTACCGACAACTTGTGCGATTACGGCGCCTGGTCCAATCACTGGCGAAATAAAAGGCAAAGAGCATACTACCGAAATAACTAACATCCCTGGTAAGGTACTAGCAAGTGGCGAGATTGTATGGGCGATAATATCACCGATACCTGATGCACTAATAATACCAATGATCATACTTACGAATGCCATAAACGGTAGAATTGTTTTAACAACCATATCAATTGTTTCGCGACCAGCTTGGTAGAATTTATTTACGACGCCACCGACACCAATCCCTAATTTGGTTATAAAATTCTTTTCTTTTCCAGCATTCATCTTTGCAAGTTCCGCTCTTGCTTGTGCTTTTGTTTTTGGCTCACTTGATTTATTCGTTGCTATTTGTGCAGCGCCAACATTACTACCATCTTTACTTGTTAATGGAGTACCTTCTGGCGCATAGGTTAAACAGCTTTCATTTACAGCGGATACATATAAATTTTCACTAATAAACTGTGCAAGCGGTCCAACTTTGCCCACTGGAGTTAAATTAACGGTGAAAATATTTTTCTTAGGATAAACACCACAACGTGCAGTACCTCCACAATCGACTACAGCCACTAATATTTGATCGTCCGGGATTGCAGTTGTAAAGCCATCAATTGCTTCGCATCCAGTCATTTCAGCAATTTTAATTGCCACAGGATGAATTCCCCCACCAGTTACACTCACAATTTTATTACAGTTGGCAGTTGGCATAATCGTTAATGGTCCGCCCCAGCCGCCACTGCCTTTTGAAATCGTAATTGATTTATACATAATATCAATCCTCTCTGCTATTTTTTTAGATTGCTGGTTATTATTTTTCTTCTTTTGCTTTCATCGATGCATAAATTTTTTCAGTAACAACACCACGGATAAAGATAACAACAATACCTACAAGAAAATATCTGACTGCGAGCTCCCCTAAAGGAAGACCTAATGTCGTTATCCCAGCAGCAATTCCCATATATACAAAGAGCTCACCACCATTTGCATGGGGGAATAAACCTGTTACCGGATGAAGAAAACTTACAGTTGCATCATAGAAAGATGGTTTGTGTTTTGGTTCAACAAATCTACCAAAGCTATAACACATCGGATTACCTAAGAATAAAACTGCTAAAATTGGTAGAATAGTATAACGTGTAATAATATTTTTTGTCGCTTGTTTTGCCAATGCATGTACACGTTCTTCACCAATTAATTTGATAACGGCACTCACTGCAGTCATTAATACAACGATAAGCGGTATAATTCCGGCTACCCAAGCTGCAAAAGTTGCAGCACCTGCTTTAAAAAGTTCCATAAAACCATTCGCTAATCCAGCTATAAATTCCATAATTTTTTGCCTCCCTAATTTTTTATGCTTAGAAGTTTTCCTAATAACTTTCTTGACTGATGCAAACAGCTACTCAATAGGGCCCTTATCGAGTAAATCTTTAGGTGAACTTCTTGAACACCACCATATATTGCACCTTTTACTCTTCTACTGGGTTCAATCTTATATACAAAGCATCTAATGCTTGAATATGCGCTTTATATTTTTTCTGCTGTTTTTCTGAAAGATTCATATATTCAGCTTTCAAATGATAGATTGTTTTGCCGGCAATCCCCGAAAGCTCTTTAAATGTATTAAAAATTGTAAATCCTTCCATTATTTCACCTGCCGTAATCACCCCATCACGATTACAAGCAATAATCACAATATTCCCTTGAGTAAATTTACCTTTCTTACTACCAATACCAATATTGCCTAATTTGTGTAATCGCCGAACGGCTTTTTTATATTGCTGTACTTGCAAGTATGTCCCAAGCGCTTGTGCTATCATCAGAACAAATAAGAATATAAATAATTTTGTTGTATTCATTGTCCTCATTTTCTCCTCTCTTATCAGTTATGCATCAATTAATAATCTGGCACAGTCAATATCGGTGATCAATATGTTTACGAAACCACCATGGATAGCTCCTAAAACTGCATCTGCTCTATGGCTACCACCAGCGATACCGATACGCTTAGGAACTTTTTTCAACTGTTCAATCGGCATTCCTGCAACTCTTTGATTGAATTTTCTGAATTTTTCAGTACTACCATTTTTATCGAAAAATTGTAACGATATATCGCCAACAGCACCATCTTTCACAAAACTATCCAATTCATTTTCATCAATATAACCCGTTTCCAATAAAGTTGAAGCACCCCTCTGGGTAATGCCGATTCCCATAATCACTGTTGTCACACTTTTGTAAATATTGAAAATATTTCTGACGGCCTTTTCGTTTAAAAATCCTTCTAGAATTGTAACATTGGAAAATACTGCTGGTGAAAAAAATTGCACACATTCGCCATGAAATAACTTTGAAAATTCGCTGGCAATATAATTGGAATGAATATCTACTCTACTTTGCCCAACCCCACCAACAATCGGTACAAATGTACATTCGATTGGCTCATCAATCGCACTTTTAGCGCGAATTACATTTTGTAAAGTCATCCCCATTGAAACACCAACGACTTCTCCTTCATCCAAAGTTCTCGATAAAAAATTTAAAGTTTCTTCCCCTAGATTACTGCTAATTCTTTCTGTCCCTGTTTCAAGTGGACTTGAATCCACAACAATAACTTCTCTAAGTGAAAATTTCTTTTCTAACTCTCGTTCTAATTTACCAAACGTAAAATTATAGGGACTGACAACTTCAATCTTTACAATGCCTTGATCTTTACCCAATTTCAACATGCGTGAAACTGACGGCCTTGAAATCCCTAGATAATCACAAATTCCTTGTTGACTCATTTCATCTTCATAATAAAGACTACAACATTTATAAATGAGTCTTGTATCATCAATAATCTTTTTCATTGAAAAACCTCCGATACAGAATAACTAAATAACTTGGTTTACAATTAGTATTATATCGACATATTATTATGTTTTCAATATCTATCGATTAGAACATATGTAAAAGTAGAATGTGCTTATTTTCACTTTTACATATATTCTATGTCATTTCTTTCGTAATGATGTGATCGTTTCACTTTTACCAAAAAAAAGAACGATCCATATGAAATAAAACATATAAATCGTCTTCTTTACTTTATGAAATTATGTATTTCGTCCCGCCTTTATTTCTAAGGTCTTTCCATTATGATCATACGTCTATTCTTAATTCTTAATCCTTTATCTTATGCTTGCCCGTAGTAGGCATTTTTACCATGTTTTCTTAAATAATGTTTGTCTAAAAGAACTTGTTGCATTTGATGAGTAACTCCATTATTCAAGATATTCGAATGCAAGGCCATAAAGGCAACTTCTTCTAGCACTACAGCATTATGTACAGCATTGAAAGGATCTCTGCCCCAAGAAAACGGACCATGTGAATGCACCAAAACACCCGGGATATCATTAAATTTTTTATTTTGAAATGTTTCAATGATAACCTTGCCAGTTTCTTTTTCATATTCTCCATTAATTTCCGCGTCTGTCATAGGACGAGTACAAGGAATATTCCCATAAAAATAATCTGCATGTGTTGTTCCTAGTGCTGGAATGTCAAGACTTGCTTGCGCCCATACCGTCGCATAACGGGAATGGGTATGGACAATTCCACCAATGTCCGCGTTAGCTTTATACAGTTCGATGTGAGTTGCTGTATCAGACGATGGTTTTAGTTTACCTTCCACTACATTGCCTGCAAGATCTACGACTACCATGTCAGTAGCTTTCATCTCTTCATATTCCACTCCAGATGGCTTTATTACCACTAGCTTAGACTTGCGATCAATCCCCGAAACGTTACCCCAAGTAAAGGTAATCAGCTTATATTGCGGTAACATCATATTGGTACGATAGACAGCTTCTTTTAATTCTTCTAACATAATTTATCTACCCCATTACACTTGCAGCACCAGACCTATTCTGCTACCACAGCTATTTTAATACATTATTTTAACTTCCAAGCAAGATCTGCGATCAATAAATCCTGTTTGAAGCGATACAGATCAATATCTTCAGCAATATGAACAAATTCAATGTCCATCATATTCGCCCAATCTCTAAGTTCATTTGCTGTAAGACTAAAGCTAATCACACTATGATGTGCACCGCCAGCAGTGATCCAGGCCTCAGCTGAAGTTTCAAGATTCGGAAGTGGTTTCCACATCACGCGCGCTACTGGTAAATTCGGCATCGCCATAATTGGTTTTACTGCCAATATATCATTCACAATCAAACGTAACCTTCCACCCATATCAATTAAGCTCGCACAAATTGCTTTACCACTTGCCCCTTCAAATACCAGTCTAGCAGGATCATCTTTACCACCGATACCAAGTGGATGAACTTCTATGCTTGGCTTTGTTGCAGCAACCGTAGGACATATTTCAAGCATATGAGAACCTAAAATCAAGCTTTCTTCCCCGGCAAAATGATACGTATAATCTTCCATAAGCGATGTACCACCAACAAGCCCTTGTGCCATTGTTTTCATTACACTGGTCATAGCAGCAACCTTCCAGTCGCCTTCAGGACCAAAGCCATAGCCTTTTTCCATTAATCTTTGCGATGCAAGTCCCGGCAATTGCTTCATGCCATTTAAATCTTCAAAGGTGTTGACAAAGGCATCAAAACCACCTTTTTTCAAAAACGTTTCCATCCCAATCTCGAGTCTTGCCTGATAGCGCACGGATTCGATATTATCAGTTTTTATTATATATGCTTGTTCATATTCCTTCACTATAGCATCAATCTCAGCTTCGCTGACAGCATCAATATATGCTAATAAATCACCAACTGGATAGGTATTCACTGACCAACCAAGCTTGATTTGTGCTTCTACTTTATCGCCTTCTGTTACCGCAACATCACGCATATTATCGCCAAACCGAGCAACTTTTAACTTCTTACTTGTCATCACACCGATTGCACTACGCATCCATAAGCCAATTTTTTCTTTTACATGTTTGTCTTCCCAGTACCCAACAATCACTTTACGGGGCAAGCGCATTCTCGTGCCAATGAACCCATGCTCACGATCTCCATGTGCCGCTTGGTTTAAATTCATAAAATCCATATCAATGTCTTCATTAGGAATTTCACGATTAAATTGTGTATGTAAATGTAGGTAAGGTTTTTGTAATTTACCTAACCCACGAATCCACATTTTTGATGGGGAAAATGTATGCATCCAAGTAATAATACCAACACAACTCTTATCATAATTTGCTTCTTCTATAATGTTTTCAATTGCCTCTGAAGTAGTTGCCACAATTTTAAAAACGATTTCAGCTGGAATTTGATTTGCTTGATTTAATTTCTCAACCATACTTTCAGAATGCTCTGCAACTTTTTTCAGTGTTTCTTCACCATAAAGATGTTGGCTGCCGGTAATAAACCAAAATTGACATGTTTTCAAATCTTTCATCATAAAACCCCCTACTTATTTTGCTTTTTATTTAGTAGCTTCTTTTTTAATTGCTTTTAGGCGTTTCATCACATCATTTGCCCCTCGCCCAAAATAATCATGAAGCTTATCATATTCCGCATAAAGTTTATCATAAACCGTAACATGTTCAGGCATTGGTTGATAAATAATATCTTTTAAATTACCCATTTTTTTGTTGCATTAAAAATATCATCATAGCCACCTTCGGCTTTGCCTGCGGCGACAGCTGCAAAGATTGCCGAACCAAGTGCTGGGCCTTGCGTAGATCCAGCAATTTTTACTGGAATATTGCAAATATCTGCATATATTTGCATTGCCATTGGATTTTTCTGTGAAATACCACCCGATGCATAGAACTCATCAACTGGCACTCCACTATTGCGGAATGTTTCGATAATTTTTCTTGTACCATACGCAGTTGCTTCAATCAGAGCGCGATAAATTTCTTCTGGCTTGGATTGTAAGGTAAGCCCTAGAATCATCCCTGTTAAGTCAACATCAACCAAAACAGATCGATTGCCATTCCACCAGTCAAGCGCTACCAGCCCGCTTTCCCCGACAGCAAGCTGACTCGCTTTTTCTGTAAGGTATTGCTGTACGTTTATACCTTTCTTTTTTGCAGCTTCACTATAGCTCTCTGGCAAACAATTGTTTACAAACCACGCAAAATGATCCCCCACACAGGATTGTCCTGCTTCATAGCCATAAAAACCAGGCAAAACACCATCTTCTACAACCCCACACATCCCCGGAACAATTCTTTCTTGATCACCAAGTAAAATATGACAAGTAGAGGTTCCCATGATTCCAAGTATTTTTGCTGCACTATCAATTTTTACCGCTGGAATTGTCACGTGCGCATCTACATTTCCAACTGCTACTGCTGTGCCTACTTTAAGTCCTGTAAGTTTGGCAGCTTCCTCTGTAATCGAGCCAGCTTTTTGCCCCAATGGTGTGATTGGACAATTTAATTTATCTTCTACAACATTCTCTAATCTTGGATCTAAAGCTTTAAAAAATTCTTTGGATGGATATCCGTCTGTCTTATGCCAAATTTCTTTGTATCCAGCCGTACAAGAATTTCTCGTTTGCACACCGCACAGCTGCCAGATCACCCAATCAGCCGCTTCAATGAAGTAAGCCATTTCCGCATAAACTTCAGGAGCTTCATCAAGAATCTGCCATAATTTTGGAATTGCCCATTCTGATGAAATTTTCCCACCATACCGAGCCAACCATTTTTCACCACGTACCTCTGCGATTCTATTGAGCTCATTTGCTTTATCCTGCGCAGCGTGATGTTTCCACAATTTTATATAAGCATGTGGATTAGAACGATATTTATCTAAAAAACATAATGGCGTACCATCCTTTAGTACCGGAAGTACTGTACAAGCTGT
>JARBTT010000062.1 GCA_029240055.1 Anaerosinus sp. | reverse complement strand
ATCGTTGGTGGAATTATGTCATTTTTCAGCAGTACCTTGGGTGTTGTGTGTCCAGCCCTCTTCCCGATTATTCCATCTATTGTAGAGACAACGGGTCTCAATCCAATGCTGCTCTTTACTTGTGTCGTAATCGGTGCGCAGGCAACAGCGATATCACCATTTTCTTCTGGTGGCAGTCTGGTGTTGGGCTCTTGTAATAAAGAGGAAGACCGCGATACTTTATTCTCTCAATTATTACTCCATGCAGTGCCAACCTGTCTTATCGCCGCTACCATTACCAGTATCCTTTTATTTTTTATCATATAACTTCAAAAAGAACTCTATATTGATTAGCAAAACTGTTGAAAAGCAGTGACGCAAAGCTATGGATCTACCGTCATTCATTGACCACGATTGCCAGGCCGCCATGTAAACACATGAAAACGGTCAGAGCATCTCTGACCGTTTTTAACGATTATTTAACATTTAGTACAAGTTAATAATGTTAGAATTAAATGGTAGTAACTAAAATTTTTATATAAATTTATTTTAAAAGGAGAAAAAAAATTGAAATTTATCGAAAATATGAAAGTAAGTTTTAAATTAGGCACAATACTATTTATCAGCATCTTCTTTATGGGAATTATTGGTTATACAGGGTATCATTATCTTGAACAATCCGATACAAAAATGAATCAAATGTACAATGAACGACTCACTCCAGTGAAACTTGCGAATGAATGTGCCACAAATGTCAGGGGTTTATTGGGTTCTACCATGGAACTCATGGTTGCAAAAGATGAAAAAAAATCTCAAAAATTAAAAGGTGACGCTGAAAGTAGAGTAGGCAAAATCAAAGAGGCACTGGCTGATATCGGTAAAGTTCCTTCTGATAGTAAAGGAAAAGAACTCTTAGCAAATGTTCAAGCAGATTTTGAAAAACAAACAATCGCCAACAACAAAGTAATCCAGTTAGCTCTAGAAAATAAAGATGAAGAAGCTTATGCCTTATACACCAAAGAAGTTGAACCATTAACCAAAAATGTTACTGGTAATCTACGTATCTTAATGGATTATTATACCGATTTAGCCAAACAAACAAATACTGATAATTATCAACAAATTGAGCTTGCTATGAAAATTATACTTGGTATCATTCTGATTTCTTTCGTTATTTTATGTTTGATTGGCTGGTATATTGCTAAAGGAATAACCTCTCCTTTACATACCATGGTACTATTTTGTGAAAAATTATCTGCTGGAGATTTTCGCAATCACCCAACCGAATTGGTCCGTAAAGATGAATTTGGTCAATTAGCAGAAGCTTTGGTAAATACCCGCACTAGCATTCGTACACTAATGAAAAACGTGAATGAATCAGCCGAACAAGTTGCAGCCTCTTCCGAAGAACTAACTGCCAGCGCTGAGCAGTCAGCATTGGCTTCTAACCAAGTTGCTGAATCTATAACTGATGTAGCCCACGGAACGGAAAAGCAATTGGCTGCAGCGCATTCTACAGCCAATGTTGTGGAACAAATATCAACTACAATCCAGCGGATTTCTGCTAACGCCAATAAAATTGTTAAACAATCCTCGCAAACAGCCGAGAAAGCTAACGAAGGCAATGACTCAGTAAGTAAAGCAGTAGATCAAATGACATCGATTGAACAAACGGTTACTTCCTCCGCCGAAGTAGTGGCTAAATTAGGGGAACGCTCCAAAGAGATCGGCCAAATTGTCGATACCATTTCCGGTATAGCTGGACAAACAAATTTATTAGCATTGAATGCCGCAATTGAAGCTGCGCGTGCTGGCGAACAAGGGCGCGGTTTCGCGGTAGTTGCTGAAGAAGTAAGAAAACTTGCGGAACAGTCTCAAGATGCAGCCAAACAAATCGCTGAATTGATTAGCGAAATTCAACAAGACACCGATAAAGCCGTAAATGCCATGAGTGATGGCACTAGAGAGGTAAAAATCGGAACTGAAGTCGTCAATTCATCAGGGAAAGCTTTCCAAGAAATATCACTTCAAATTAAGGAAGTATCCGAACAAATAAGAAAAATATCCGATGAAATTGACCAAGTCGCTACTGGAAGTGAGCAAATCGTTCAATCCGTAAATCAAATTGATGAACTTAGCAAACGTGCCTCTGGCGAAACACAGACAGTGTCAGCCGCAACCGAAGAACAATCGGCCTCGATGGAAGAAATTGCTTCCGCTAGCCAGTCTCTTGCCAATTTGGCAATGAAACTCAGAGAAGCGGTTGCCAAATTCAAAATGTAATAAAGCTACTTAAAAACAATACTATATTATACCTTGCTCTTCCGAATGGTAAAATCATTAAGTTGAATAAGCCGTTGACACTTTTTTAGTTGTCAACGGCTTATTTTTAACACTATTCTGCTTTTCCCCTTGCTCTAAGTATTGTATACAACCACCTTAATTAGATTTCCAGACAAAAAATTAAAGCCCTCCAACTGAAGACTTCCTTACTTCAAAAAGTGAACATATTTTCACATAATTGAGCAAAGACTACATTAATCGCTTAAATAATATTGCAGACAGGAGATGACTAAAAATTGAGCTCATTTAGTAAGACAGATTTTATAGTCATGGCGTTCGGAAACATTATCGGCTCTGGCATTTTTCTTGCCAGTAGTCTTGTAATTACCATTGCTGGCCCTTTAACACCACTAGCCTATTTACTGGGTGGGCTTGTCATGATGATGGAAGTTGCCTTCATTATTGAGATGGCAATCGCAAATCCAGTACCAGGTTCATTCAAAGTATGCGCGCAAGAAGTATTTGGTGACTGGTGGGGATTTGTTAATGGTTGGATGTTTTGGGCTAGTGGCGTTCTCGGAATGGCCAGCGAAGTTACCGCTTGCGCAATTTTCGCCCGTTTCTGGCTGCCTAGCATTCCACTATGGGTTCTCAGTCTTTTATTTGCAGTAGCAATTACGATAATAAATTTTAACGATTTGAAAGGGCTAAGTAAAATTAGCCTTGGACTATCGCTGACAAAGATACTTACGCTCATACTATTTATTTTCATTGGAATTTTACTGGCTATCGGAGTTCCGATTGGACATGTGAGTCAAAATCCAATTTTCTTACCATTACTTAACCAAGATCCTTACCAAAGCATAATGGGGCTCTTTGGTTCCATGCTGCTAATTTTTTTCGCTTATACCGGTACAGGCATTATTGCAATGGCAGCGGTCGAAACCGAAAATCCCGAAAAAACAGTACCACCAGCAGCTAAAATTATTACATTGACAATAATTTTATTATATACGCTAGCCGCTTTCTTCATGGTGACTTTACTCCCAGCTGAACTTGTTGATTCAAAAGTCAGTCCCTTTGTCCAGTTGTTTACGATGTTTCAAATACCATATGCTGGCGATATCATAAATTTTATTTTACTGACATCTGCATTATCCGCACTAAATTCACAAGTATACTCAGCTTCCCGTATGCTTTTTTCTCTCGCAAAACACGCGCAAGCACCAAAAGTTGTTGGATACCAGAATCGTAAAAACATACCTGTTACCGCAATCGCTATTAGCGGCACTGTTCTTCTTCTCACCGCGATGTTATCTTATATTTTGCCAGAGCAAATCTTCATATACACGGTTAGCGCAAGCGGGTTTTTAGCGCTCGTAAATTGGCTGAGTGTATCAGCAACCCATTACTATTATCGCAAAAAATTACTTATAACCTCACCAGAAAAGCTAAAATATAAAGCCCCGGGATATCCTTATCTTTCCTGGCTATGCTTTGGCTCTGTACTTATCGCAATCCTTTCAATTCCTTTATATCCAGACCAGCTACCTGGTTTATATTCGGGTTGTATATTGCTCTTTATCATTAGCGCCTGTTATTTTATCGTTCATGCTATAAAATAAAATAAAAGCACTGCCCCCTATATAATAAGGCTCAGTGCTTAACTTAACTATTAATTTTTTGATGAGTTCGATTTCACGGGTTCGAGTTCAAAATTACTAGCCTTATTGCAGCATTGATTCCTAAACCCTAAACTTATCTGCAGCTAACTGCAATTGTTCGGCAAGTTTAGATAATGCTTGACTGGACGTAGCAATTTCTTCCATAGATGCCGATTGTTCTTCAGATGCTGCCGATACCGTCTGTGTCTTACCAGCAATATCTTTGCTAATCAGATCAATGTTTCGCACAGAAGTTACTACCTGCTCACTACCAGAAGCCATTTGCTGGATTGCCGCCGATATTTCTTGAATCTCTAGTCCCATCTGATTGATCATAACAACAATTTGTTCGAACGCTTGTCCAGCATTATTGACAACTTCAATCCCTAATTTTACCTCATTTGTGCCATTGTTCATTACAGTAACGGCACTTCCTGTATCACTTTGGATTTCACCAATCAGTGAAGCTATTTGTTTGGCAGCGTCCTGCGATTGTTCAGCTAGTTTACGCACTTCTTCTGCAACTACCGCAAACCCTCTACCTTGCTCCCCCGCCCGAGCAGCTTCAATCGCCGCATTCAAAGCAAGTAAATTTGTTTGACTCGCAATACCTGAAATCGTATCCACGATCTGACCAATTTCATTGGAACGTTCCCCGAGTTTTATGACAACTTCGGCGGAATTAGTAACTGATTTTTCTATACTCCCCATCTGGGTAATGGCTGCACTAACTGCTTTTTTACCGTCTTGTGCTGCACTAGCAGTCTTGTTAGAAGCATCGGATACTTTGCTAGAATTGGCAGCAATCTGCTGAATTCCCGCGGACATTTGCTCTACCACCGACGACGTAGATTCAACTTCTTGAGCCTGGTTTCCCGCACCTGCAGCAACATCACCAATCGTCATTGCAACATGGCTAATCGCCTCTGCAGACTGTTCGGCGCTCGCCGTCAATTCTTCTGAGGACGCAGCAACCTGTTCAGCATTTTTCTGTACGTGCTGAATCAAGCTTTTTAGATTGGACCCCATTTCATTAAAAGCCACAGAAAGTTGTCCCACCTCATCATGCGATGCTACAGTCACACTCTGCGTAAGGTCACCATCGGCCATCTTATTTGCTGCTTCCACCAAATTGATAATTGGATTAATCATCCGAGCGGCAATAAAGTACATCAATACTCCACCTAACACTACTGCGATAATGGTAATAAAGATAGCCTGATTCCGGATGTCATCGATTTTTGCCAAGGCCTCATCCTTAGGAATTGATGTACCAACCACCCAAGATGTACCAGGAACAGGTGCACAGCCAGCATATTTCATATTGCCTTTGAATTCATAAGAACTCGCCGCTTTTTTTCCCTCAAGTGCTGTCTTTGCTAATGCAACAAGCTCTGGACTCTTATCATTACTTAAAATATTATCCTTCATCGCAACTTTTTCATCAGGATGTATGAAAAAATCACCTGATTTTCCGAATACGTAAGTATACCCGCCATTGCCAAATTTACGGTTTAAGACATAACTCGTAATCGCATTGATTTGCATTGATGCAGCCGAATAGCCAACAATTTGATTCTGATTCCCTTTAATTGGTGTTATCACTACCGATACAAGTTTACCAGATACTTTTGACTCAACAGGATCACCCGATACTACCGTTTCTTTTTTTTGCAAAATTTCTTTAAAGTATTCTCTTTCCGCAACCGTTCCCGCCGTTCCATCGGATGCAATATATTTTCCGTTCATGTCAACAAAAAACAAAGTCTCAACTTGGGACATAGATTTTTTTAGTTCTTTCAATCGCACACCGATACTATTTACATCACTGGTTTTGAGTTTATCATCTTTCGCAATGAATTCTACGATTGCTTTCATTGCCGAAACTTCTTTACCAATCCCCTCTGCCGCGGCTTCTGCATTTGCGATCATGCTCTCCTCTATTTTTTCACTTAGGGCATTCTGACTACTTCGTAAATTTAAAAAGCTTGCAATTCCTATAGAAATGGTTAATATGAGACATGAGAAAATAATTAGCTTGTTTTTAATACTCTTTGTAAAAATATTTGTTGCCGACGTTGTTTTAAACATTTTACAAACTCTCCCTTAACTATAAAATTATTTAATCGTCTTTCTCCTACCACTAATGAGAAATCACCATACCATCCAGCCTATAGCTGCCTTTTTTATTTAATATCCATTCACACGATTATCCCTTAAAAAACATTTATAATATATAGTTATAATATTCTGCAAATTACAACTATCTCCTGCTAAAATTTACATAAAATACTAAAATATACATTTCACTAAGACTATAGAACTAAAATAAGCCATTGACCACTTTTTCAGTAGTCAATGGCTTAAATTTATCTTCATCAAGAAGTTATCCTTATTTTTATTTAGCTTTATACATTTTAGAAAGTACAGTGACAACCTCGTCCCCAACTTCATTCGTTTTTGCTTGTCCGTCCATATCTGGTGTAAGAGCTTTCTTCTCTACCATCACTTGCTCAATCGCTTTTAAAACTTTACTGCCCCAATCTTCATGGCCAAAGAAATCAAGCATTTGACTTACCGACCAGATAGAAGCTAACGGATTTGCAATTCCTTTACCAGCAATGTCCGGTGCCGATCCATGAATAGGTTCAAACATCGAAGGATATTTTCTTTCTGGATTTACATTTGCGCCTGCAGCCAGTCCCATACCGCCTGAGATGGCAGCACCTAAATCAGTAAGAATGTCACCAAATAGATTGGAAGTTACAACAACTTGGAAACGGCCTGGATCTTTCACAAAGAACATACTCGCAGCATCCACCAAATAAGAATAGGTTTTCACATCGGGATATTCCTTGCCTACCTCAGCAAATACTTGATCCCAAAATACCATGGAATAAATTAAGGCATTGCCCTTACTGATGCTGGTTAATGTCCGACCTGTCTTGCGTGCTTCTTCATATGCATAACGAATAATTCGTTCTGTACCTTTACGAGAAAATACACCAGTTTGCAAAACAACTTCTTCTGGTTTACCTTTAAATAACCAATCACCAGCCCCGGCATACTCGCCTTCGCTATTTTCTCTGATCACAAGCATATCAATCTGTTCACGCGTGATATCTTTTAACGGACATGGCGCGCCATCAAGCAACTGAACTGGACGTATGTTCACATACTGATCAAAGCCTTTTCTAATTTTAAGTAACAAATCACAAAGAGAAATGTGGTCAGGAACGCCAGGATACCCCACTGCCCCTAAATATATCGCATCAAAAGCTTTTAGCTTTTCTAGTCCATCCTCGTCCATCATTTTTCCATTTTTCAGATAATATTGACAACCCCAAGGAAAATAAGTAAATTGAAACTTAAAATCTCCAGATAACTCAGAAACTTTATTTAAGATTTTTACACCTTCAGCCAATACTTCAGGACCAATTCCATCTCCAGCAATCACTGCAACTTTATATTCTTTCATCTAATCTCCCTCTTTCTATGTACGATTGATTGTCTTTTTTTAGAGTAACACGACAAGATTTTTTATTCAAGAAAATTTACTTTCAATCATAAACTTCACGAGCGAATCATAGAACCCCCTCTTCTATTGCAATACTGGCCTTGACTAAAACAATTTATAAAATAAAAGTGAACCAAACATGATTTGGATTCACTTTTATTTTAATGTTTATATTTCTGGATTAGCAAAATTCATATTACTCTATTTCTATAGATGATTCAATCAGATGCTTAAAATACTGGCAGTTCTGTTCAATATCAGGACTACGTTTTACCAAACCGCCCCCCATTAAAAAAATAACCTCTTGCCCGTATACCTTAAGAAGTTCAGGAATCAGTTCTAACGTCAAGCCACCACCAGGGCTTGGAAAAATCGGTTTGATATTTCCCATAGGCACAGAAGTTCCCTGTACGATACTTTCACATATTTGCTGGCTAAACGAAAAACGTCCACCAAAATTGGGATAGATGGTGGCATCTGCTCCTGCCAAACGAGTAATTTGTCCATAAAGAGCAAAATGAGAAATCCCATTATTTTCACTGGCCGTATAACTTCCCATAAATGCTGGATGACTAAAAATTGGCAAGGCAATTGTATCATCCTCAGCAACCAACCGCATCGTATCAAAACCGACCAAAGCAGGTGCTAGCAAAAGCCCCCTTGCCCCCAATTGCTTCGCTAATCTAGCTCTTGCTACGACTTCATCACTTGGTCCAGTTATATTGGCAACATAAATAGAGTTTGACCCATTTTCTTGATTAGCCTTTTCTACTGCCCGCGCGCAACTTTTAACACGATCCGCAAATGCAGCAAAAGGTTGATTTGTAAGCCCATGATCGTCTTTTATGATATCAATACCACCACGCGCGAAACGATAGGCTAACTTGCCGAGTTCAGCAGCAGAAAGTCCCATCGGCTTTATCGCCGTAAATAAAAGTGGTCGCCCTTTTACTCCTAATAAACTACGCAGACCACTTCGTCCAAAATGCGGGCCACGAAAAGAATCTAATAATTTGGGTGAAAGATCTATTTTATTTACTAAAATCCCCGGTTTTAAACTAATATTTCCGTAAATCACATTCAGTAATTGGGTCAACTCATAAGCCGTCGTTTCTACAGCATAGCTAACAACCGCCTGAAATAAATTCACCTGAATTGGTTCAAAACTTTCTATTTTCCCCACTACATCTTCTTTAATCCAATTATCTAAAATTAATTCTGTCGGAAATTCAACCGTTTGTTCTACACAGATATCTTGTACTTTATTATACGCCTCATGCTCATCCCCCGTGATAAGATACTCTACCAAAAAACGTTCCCCTGTTACCATAAATGAAATCCTCCTACACTCTTAAGTTACTAAAAAATGCATCAAAATCCTTTTTCAAGAATTTTCCCTTTGATAGAACACCAAGAACGTTTCGCAAACGCTAGTGGTATCCCTGCCACCTTGGCTTCTTTTTTATACGCTTCGGCAGTATTGTGATTTACAAAATCAGTTAATATCAGCACTAGGGTAATCGCTGAAGATAATTTACAGCTTTTACGATTGATTGTATTCCTGCCCGTAACATGAACAACTTCTGTAATATCAAACTGCTCGAGATTCTTTTCAATATTTCCTAAGTTATCTGCACCTACAATTAGAATCGCCATACCTACACTTCCTTTATTTCGTATTTTTTAATTTTTATTACTCTCTATATTCGCCATTACTTGTCTTATCACTCATAACAAAAAAGGCACAGAACAACTACGCTTTTCGTAGATATTCTGTGCCTCTAGTTTTCCAGTCAGCTTAAAATTATTATAGGCGATATGTTTTTCCTTGTCAACCATATACTCAAGTATGTTTTTCTTCTTCTCTTGACGACTGCCTTACCGTTGACCAGGCATCAATCAAACCGCTCAAGGCAAGAATCACCGCCGTGCCACCTGTCCAAGCTGCGGTAATATGGCACGGACTGCCGTCATGCTCGCAGATTCCGATTCCCCAGCTTGTCGGTAAGACAATAATGATCATTCCAATAAGAAACAATAAAAACCCCGTCAATTGTTTGGTTTCTACTTCTTTAATAAAAAACAGACTGAGCGCGATAATAAAAGCAAGTAAAGCAATCATGAACTCAACCTGATAAGTAAAAAAACAACGCATCAGGCTCTTGCCGGTTATTGCACACACCGGAAAAATTTTAGGTAGCACTAATAAACTAAAGCTGGTCAAAACAGCAAGCCACTTGGTGATTTTACCTGTTTTCATGATTTCAGCATCCTTTCACAAAAATACTTTTACTATTTCGCACCGTTATCCATGTGCATGGAATGTCCCTGATCATGATGCATAATCGGTGTTTTATCCGCTGACGGATGATTGATCCCCGTATGCAAGCCGAATAAACCCACAAGAAAAATAAGCAATGCAACAAAAAAATAGTTTTTTAGATTCATTTTTCCGCCTCCTTTTATATAGATTCCTATTGAACTATTTTTTCCTGTACATCTGGCAGCACGAGAAAGCTATTTTTGTGTAAAGCTTCAACATCTACAGCCTTATCCAGCATACCGATATCCTGCAATTGCTTTGCAGTTATACCAAATGCATCATAGGCACCTTGAGCGGATGGACGATAATTGTAAGTTTTCAATACGCCTGCGTTAAATACAGGATCTCCCGCAACCCATTTTTTCTCAACTTGAATTTTTGCGACCTCTTCTTGATTATTCTGTATCCATGCACTTGCTTTTTGCATAGCCCGCGTGTATTTTGCAGCAATTTCAGGTGAATCTTTGGCTATACTGTCACTGACATACGCCGCGCAGCAATATTGATGACTGTATGGTTCAGTCACTGCAGAATCAACTAAGGTAAGCAAGTCATACTCTTTCTGAGTAACCGCTGCTGTCGGATCGTTCATCGCAAGAGCATCTACTGCGCCTTTTTGCAAGGCAAGGGGAAGATCGGTAGCGCTATATACAATAAACTCCACTTCCATGTTTTTTTCACTTACACCAATTCCTGCATCTGCTAACGCCCGCTTTGCAAAAATAATCGGACTGCTATTCATACTGGGAACGCCAATACGTTTACCTTTTAAATCCGTAAGCGTTTTTATCCCTGAATCCTTAGCAACAAGCACCTTATCGCATCCAGTATGTAATCCGGAGGTAATTTTGATTGGCAAACCATTGGAAAGGGGCTGAATAAGACTGGCAAGCAGACCAAAACCAGCATCTACCTTTCCTGCTGTAACTGCTTCAAAAGCTGTTCCCGGCGCTAATTTAATTAAATCAACCTTTAGCCCTTCTTCTTCAAAAAAGCCTTTTTCAACCGCCATATGCAGCGGAGCTTCGCATAGGGTGCCGCCATAACCGACTTTTAAAACAATATCTTCCGCTTTAGGTGCTGCAGATTTTTCTGCGCACGCTGTCAATAACAATGCAGATATCAACATGAATGCAATAATTTTAATTTTCTTTTTCACAATAGTATCCCTCCTATAAATAATAATCCGGTTCTTTTTCATTGCCCGCAAAATCCAATATTCTTAAAATTTTTGTACGCAAATTAAGAAATTCTGGATTACTCCGGTCTCTTGGTCTTGAAATATCGACTTCAATACAACTTTCAATCTTAGCTGGCCTAGGCGTCATGACAATGATACGGTCTGATAAATAAATGGCTTCATCAACATCATGTGTTACCATGATCATCGTAGTTTTTCTTTCTTGCCAAATGCGAATCAGTTCATCCTGCATATTCATGCGCGTAAAAGCATCCAGTGCTCCAAGTGGCTCATCTAAAAGCAGCACTTTGGGATTATTCACCAAAGCCCTAGCAAGAGATACGCGCTGTGCCATACCGCCAGAAAGCTGATGCGGATAAGACTTATGAAAAGAGGCCAATCCCACTAAATCAATAAATTTATCAACCTCGGCCTTATTTTGTTTATATACGTTGCGTGCTTTCAAGCCGAAAGCAACATTATGGTAAACGTTTAGCCAAGGAAAAAGCATGGGATTTTGAAACACTAACCCTCGTTCATACGATGGTTTGACAATCTCCTCCGCGTCAATATACAGCGTTCCTTCATCTGCTCTGTTCAAACCAGCTATCAGTCGAAGAAGTGTCGATTTTCCACAACCAGAAGCTCCAATCAGAGATACGAATTCCCCTGCTTTAATTTCAAGATCAATACCGCTAAGTGCAATAACATCTTCTGCATCTTGCTGAGCAAATCGTTTTACAACCCGCTCTATCTTGATTGCTCCTACCATTTTATAACCCCCTTCTGCCACACAAGCAGATAATCGCGTACTTTAAACAGCAGCGTAATCAGGATGTAAAAAGTAACAGCAATGATGATAAGTCCTGCATATACATTTGCATAGGCCATCATGTCTTTTTGCCAGTTAATGTACCAACCGATTCCATTTTTAACCCCTAGCATCTCGGCTGTCATCAGCGTGATAAAAGAAGCACAAGTCCCGTTGAAAAGACCGATAAACATATGCGGCATAGCAGCAGGAATGCCCACTTTAAATATTTGATAATACTTCCCCGCTCCCAACGTGCTTGAAACTTCAAAATAGGCATTCTGCACATTTAAAATTCCACTACTGGTCATCACTGCTGTAGGAAACCAAACAGCAAGCGCGATTAAAAAGCTACTGCCTGAAAATGTAGTGGGAAAGCTAATAAGTACCAGAGGAATCCATGCAGTAGGAGGAATTGGACCCAAAATTCGAATTAACGGGTTTACCCAATATGCGGCTGATTTGCTGAATCCCACGCCGATACCAGTAACAAACCCGGCAATTGCACCAAAGATGCACCCCGTAAAAAGCAGCTTTCCAGACGCTGCAAGACAAGTGGCAAGAAATGCCCAGTCTTCGATGATAACACCCAGAACTTTATCCAGCGATGGGAAAAAAATAACTGGTAAGAGAGCCATTTTTTTCGTTACTATATTTAATACATTTAAAAATAAAATCATAGCAGCAATAAACAAGGAATTTTCTTGTGCCCATGCTTTTAGCTTAGGATTAAAATAGGATATTATCGCAATGATTGTAAAAATTGCAATCAACCCAATCATGAAATAAATAAAGTATGGATGTTTCGCAGGTGTATGTTTGCTAGAATTTCCAATCAAGTCCTCTACGACAAGTGCCAAAATTCCTGACAATATGGGCAGCCATACATTTCGGTTTTTCATTACGATCCTCTCCTTTCTTTTTTTGCTAAATACAAACAATCGTTTAAACGTAACTTGTCACCTCCAAATTCTGTTAGTACTTCATCTTAACTCTTCTCTTCATGCAGTATTCCCTGCCTCAACCGCAACACCCGATCTGCCCTAACAGCATATTTTTTCTCATGGTTTACCAAAATAACAGCGGCTCCTCTTTCTCTAGCTTGCTGTAATTGTGCAAAAACCACTTCTGCTGTAGTCGAATCCAGATCATTGGTTGGTTCATCCG
>JARBTT010000259.1 GCA_029240055.1 Anaerosinus sp. | reverse complement strand
TTAACTGCTTATATTCTTTGTACATCAGACTGTTGTATGCTTCTTTTCTAAAGGTCGCTAATTTAGTGAATTATGATGGAAAAAGAAAGAGGGCTTTGTAGCTGTAATATCATTAAATGAAGCGCTAAATTTTGAAAACAACCAAATCGCTCAAATTTGGAAAATTGTATGATTAAGGTGCCAACGAAGGTTAATGCGGTGAGAAACGGTGATGGAATATAAGTTCGTATAGCCAGTATCGATTTTTTGGGAATCGGCCCTAACATACAAAAAGGGATTACTGATAGTAATCCCTTTTTGTATTGGAATATGTATAAATTTCAGTTTATGCTGAAAAGCTGCTTCCACAGCCACAGGTGCTTGTTGCATTAGGGTTATTGAAGGTAAAACCTCTGGCATCGAGCCCCGATTTGAAATCAATTTCCATGCCTGCCAAATATAGACCATGTGCTTTGTTCATAAAAACGCGAATGCCTTCAATTTCGTATTCGTTATCTCCATCCTTTTTCTGGTCAAAACCTAAGATATAACTCATACCTGAACAACCACCACCTTCTACACCGACACGTAAACCAAAATCATCAGAGATTTCTTGCTGATCCTTTAATTTATTGAGTTCCTTTATTGCCCCTTGGGTTAAGGTAACGGGAGCAATTGCTGTATGTTCTGTGCTCATTTTGATATAGTTTTAGCCAATTCTTAAAGCAAAAATACATATTTTTAATCGCAAATCGTCCGCAACGTATTTTTTGACATTTACAAAACATTCAATTTTTATTACATTGGATTATACTAAATGTGATTTAACAGATATTCTACGAATTAGCTAATTCGCATAAATAAGCTTCTTTTTCTAAGAACATTTAATAAAATATGGCTTTTTGTCGATATTCTTTATGGAATATGCTATCTTTGAGGCATTAAAATAAAATACAAAATTTACTTTACAATATTTAAAAACAATGGAAAGAGATCAAGCCATTTTTAATTTAATAGCTGATGAGCTGAAACGCCAAGAAGAAGGTATTGAATTAATTGCTTCGGAAAACTTTGTGTCAAAACAAGTGATGGAAGCTGCTGGTTCAGTGTTGACAAATAAATATGCAGAAGGCCTCCCAGGAAAACGTTACTATGGAGGTTGTGAAGTGGTGGACGAGATCGAAAGCATTGCTATTGATCGTGCGAAACAATTATTTGGTGCAGAATGGGTCAATGTTCAACCTCACTCTGGAGCGCAAGCAAATGCGGCTGTTTTTTTGGCGACTATCAAACCTGGCGACAAAATTTTAGGTCTTGATTTATCTCATGGTGGACACTTGACTCACGGATCACCAGCAAACCTTTCTGGTAAGATCTATCAACCATTATTTTACGGTGTAAAAGAAGAAACAGGTCTAATTGATTACGAACAGTTGGAAGAAACTGCACTTCGTGAAAAACCAAAAATGATCATCTGTGGTGCGTCGGCCTATTCTCGTGATTGGGATTATGCTCGTATCCGTAAAGTTGCTGATGAAATCGGTGCAATTGTTTTGGCTGATATCTCACACCCAGCAGGGTTAATCGCTCGTGGTTTATTAAATGATCCACTTCCACATTGTCATATCGTTACAACAACTACACACAAGACGCTACGTGGTCCACGTGGTGGAATGATTATGGTTGGTAAGGATTTTGAAAACACTTGGGGTATCAAAACACCTAAAGGTGAAACTCGTACAATCACACAGTTGTTGGATTTAGCTGTTTTCCCAGGCACACAAGGTGGCCCTTTGGAACATACAATTGCTGCCAAAGCAATTGCTTACGGCGAAGCTTTATCTGACGAATACATGGAGTACATTGTTCAAGTAAAGAAAAATGCAGCAGCATTGGCGAAGTTCTTCGTTGAGAAAGATTATAAGATTATTTCTGGTGGCACAGATAACCATTTGATGTTGGTTGATCTACGTAACAAAGACATTTCTGGTAAAGAAGCTGAAGCTGTATTGGGTAAAGCAGGTATCACAACCAATAAAAACATGGTTCCTTTTGATACACGTTCTCCTTTTGTGACTTCAGGTGTACGTTTCGGTACTGCCGCAATCACTACGCGTGGTATCAAAGAAAATGATATTATTCAAATCGGAGAGTTAATTGATGAGGCATTGAAAAATGCATCCAACGATGCTGAATTGGATAAGATCCATGGTAAAGTGAAAGCCATGATGGCCGAGTTCCCATTGTATAAATAAGACAAGTCTTTATCATATAGAAAAGCGGAATCATCTTAGGGTGATTCCGCTTTTTTTGTTTTTGATCTTATACGATACCCACCGCGTACTTGTTCTGCCATATGCGAGCCATTAATGCATTTGTTTTTTAAGTTTTATGCTCCGCATCTGCTATGAAGTAGGGCCGTGCTATCTTGTGGGCAACTGTGTACCAACCTTCTAATTAACGGGGATTTTATCCTAAGATAATAGGGGATTAATAGGGACTTTATACGCTTTCATCCGAATAAGGTCCGGGTAAGGTCCGAATGAGGTCCCTATAAAGTCCGTATTAGTTGCGAATTTGTATCAAAGTTAATCACTTCGCAAATTGAGTCAGGCTTGAGCATTTTGTCAGGAGCTTTTTTTTAAGGGAGAGGCGTTTTTACCTTTATAAATGTTAAAAAGTCTTAAATTGAAATGTAATAATTTGATTACTCAATAATTTTACGGTACTTTGAAATACTATTAATTGATTGTTTTACAATAAGAAAGGAACACTATACGCTAAACATTTACATTTTATAACAGAACTGATAATTTAATTGCGAACTGCTAAAAAGTAAGTGACGTATGAGACTTTTGAAAAGTAAGAGTGATCAAGAATTGATCCAAATGTATGTCGGGGGCCAAGAGTCCGGCCTAGAGGCATTGTTGAATCGATATAAATCGAAAATTTACACCTCTATATATATGAAAGTAAAAGACGAATATCTTGCTGAAGAT
>JARBTT010000061.1 GCA_029240055.1 Anaerosinus sp. | reverse complement strand
GTGCTACTGGTGCTACTGGTGCTACTGGTGCCACTGGTGCCACTGGTGCTGGGATTTCATTTGACTGCGCAGACGTGACTCCAACTATTTTAACAGCAGTTGATCCAACAGATCCCATTGCAACAGTAGCAGTTAATGTTGCTTCAACGAGCGACAAAGTTTGGTTAACTGCCTATGTAACTTGGACTCCGAGTTCTGCAAATCCTACAATAACATTCACAATTGTTCGCGATGATGCTACAGTAATAGCAACCGCAAGTGATACGCCAGTGTCAGCCAATAGTCCAATTACCACTGCATTGGTTGGTTGTGATGACACGCCGCTTGCTGGACCTCATTCCTACACGTTAATAGCTACAGGGAATGGTCTCTCAGGTGAGCAAACGATTACCATAAATCAAGGAACACTCACGGCGGCAGATATGGTCTCATAACAAAGTTACCTCTCTAAACAAGAGTTGGGAGCCCAAACTTCCAACTCTTGTTATAATTGCAATTCAAACTTAAACATTAAATTTAGATTAAAAATTATTATTTTTATTGATATAAGGTTCGGTATAAGTCAAAAACTCCAAATAAAATAAAGATTGTTGCGGCAACCGATTTTACTGCGCGTTCAGGAATTTGCTTGCCCAGGACAATGCCGATGATGATACCAAACGCATCAGCAATCATCATACCAGTCGTAGTGCCCATCCACACTGGTAAAATACACTGAAACTGTGCCGCAAGAGAAATCGTCGCTAATTGTGTTTTATCACCCATCTCCGCCATAAAAAATGCAATCACTACCGTCAAAAATGGACCACAATGTCTATCTTTATCCTCACCATCTAATTCATCACCACGAATTGTCCACAAACCAAATAAAATAAATGAGATCGCTGCCGCAATATTGATATATTGCATCGGAATAAAATTCGTTAAATACGCCCCTACTGCAACCGCTAAAAAATGATTAAATATCGTAGCAATAAAAACCCCCCACATTACCGTCTGCCAACGATATTTGGTCGCAAATGCCATTGCTAGTAATTGCGTTTTGTCGCCCATTTCTGCTAATACTACAAAGACTAGCGAACTTAAAAATGCTGTCATAGATTTTCTCCCCTTATGAAATTTTTATCTATAAAAATAAAAAAAGCGAGACTTTTAGCGTGATAAATAAAATATCACGCTAAAGGTCTCGCTTTTGATATGACTATCAAATGAATAAACCAGATAACAAAGTTATCAGTATGTTGACTTATTCCGTTGAGCTACTCCCCTTTAGTAAGGTATGAAACTCATATTAGTTTATCTGAAATAGAATTGCTTGTCAACAGTTAGTCTGACTATGGTTTTAAAATTTTCTTGATTAGAAAATTTTTCTTACTTTATTTTTACATTCTCTTTATTCATTTCCTACAATTCTTGCTATAATAGAATAATGTAGATTTTTATTCTTAGGGAGGCAATCAATGAACTTACTTGAACAAACACTTTCTCGCATCACTCCACCAGACGAGGCAGCCATACAATATGCAAGAAATCGTCTTAATACAATAACCAAATCACAACAAGGTTTTGGCTATTTAGAAAATATATTAATTAAATACGCTGGTATTACTGGGCAAAAGATGCCCAAAGTTCCAAAAAAATGTACCATCGTCGTTTGCGCTGATCATGGTGTTGCCGAAATGGGAGTTAGTGCTTACCCCGTTGAAACGACCGTACAAATGACCAGAAACTATCTTGTCGCAAAAGGTGCTGTTGCCAATGCACTCTCCAATTTTTCCGGTGCCCACATGATTGTCGTCGATATGGGAATTGCGACTTCAATGGAAGACCTACCGGGACTCATCGATCGAAAGATTGGCTATGGCACAAAAAACATGGCAAAAGGGCCTGCTATGAGTCGCGCACAAGCAATTGAAGCGTTAACAACAGGTATCGAGCTAGTCAATGAATACGCCAAGCAGGGCTATCAATGTTTCTTGCCTGGTGAAATGGGGATTGCCAATACGACAGCCAGTGCAGCTATTGTTGCTACCTTCGGCAACCTCACACCAGAGCAAGCAACTGGTCGCGGTACGAATATTTCCGACGAGCGGTTAAAAGTAAAAATTGACGTTGTCCGCCAAGCCCTTGAAGTAAACAAACCCAATGCGGCCGACGGAATCGATGTTCTGGCAAAAGTCGGTGGTTTTGAACTCGGTTGTATCGCTGGCATCATGATTGGCGCGGCAGCTAACAACTGTGTGGTAATGCTCGACGGCTTTAACACTGGCGTTGCCGCTTTAATTGCCAACAGCATTTGCCCACTCGTGAAACATTACTTAATTGGTTCCCATCTCTCTGCCGAACCAGCCCACAAAAAAATGCTAGAACTCTTAGGCTTAAAGCCATATATCAATATGAATTTCCGCCTTGGTGAAGCAACGGGTTCGTCGATTGCGATCAACTTCCTAGACGTTGCTATTAAAACTTATACCAATAGTACAACCTGTAATGAAGCTAACTTCACAATAAGAACAGCGAAGAATCTTGCGTTGAAAAAAGCTCACGAGCAGCTTGAGCAAGCGATTGCTAGGATACAGCCATTGGATGCCAAATCAATGGAAACCTGTAGTCTTTATGTCGACAACCTGACCAAACCAATTCACAGTCTTGGTGCAATCGAAGATTTAGCAATTAAAATCGCGGGTATCACTGCAGACCCAAAACCCAATAATCTGCATAAAACAATTTTACTGTTTATGAACAATGCTGAAACTACCGAAAACAGCCTGAGTCATCGCACCCATGATTTTAGTGCAATTCATACCTTTGCTAAACACGCCGAGGCAGAATTACTCCTAATTGACCTTGATCTGCCAAAGGAAGTAACCGACTTAAACAACGTCCGTCATGAATTACAAACCCCAACAATGTCACCAGAACAAATGATGCAAGCGATTGAAATCGGTATGAACATCGCAAATGAGCAAGCTAACAAAGGCATGAACGTCATCGGTCTTGGTGATAGTGGCACCAGTAATCATACGCGCTCTGCTGCGATCCTATTTGCTTATACGGAGCAATCCTTTGATAACGCGTCTAGTCATCAGCTAGATATAACGAACCCACTTGATGTACTGAAGCAATTAGGTGATGCTCAAACAGCCGCCCTCGTAGGCGCAATCATCGCCGGTGCAAGTAATCATTGTGCGATCATTCTGGATAACTTCACCACGAGCATTGCCGCACTACTCGCTGTAAAAATCGCCCCAGAAGTCAAAAACTATCTCATTGCTTCGCAGCTCTCCCCAGATCCAGCGCATAAACTAACGCTTAACCTGCTAGAGCTGCCGATCTCACTAAACCTAGATATGTCGATTGGACAAGGGTGTGCAAGTGCTCTAGGCATGAAATTACTAGATGCTAGTATGCATATGCTCAACGATATGAAAACCTTCGGACAAGCTGCTGTAGCCGTTGCCAACGATGGCCCTGGCGCCAAAAGACAAAATAAGAATATCTAGACATACCCTACACATACAGTTACAAATAAAAACAAACAGATGCGTTGCATAAGAAAAATTTTTAATAAAGGCAACATAGACGAATCATACTATCTCGTAGCTTTGAAGGCTTTCTGCCAAATCGCAGGGAGTTTAGCCTTCATTGCGGTCTTTGAACCAGCACTACCTTGAGATTCGTCTCTTGCCGACTTATTCTTTTTCATTGCAATTCATCTGTTTTAGGATAAGCTAATATTTCTCATTCCTTATTTTATCAATACCGCATCAATCAGCTGATCGCCTAGCTCGGTGAAATCAGCTATTTTTTTGTTTAACTTTTCAGCCAGCTCTTCATCATCGCGTAGTAGTGAAATGTTAAGCTCTGCAATTAAGATCGCCCCTTGCAAGGCCGTATGACAACTCATCGCAGCAAACTGAATATCACAAAGAATATTAGGAAGCGCTTTTGGGCGCAATTTTTTTGCTGATCCCAAAGCTTCTATGCAAGCATCAGCAATCGACAATGGTACATCAATCGCTTGGATCAGGACTTCATTCCACTCCTCACTATTCCCATCAGCACCCACTGCAGTCAAGGCCGGTAAAGCCTGCTCCAATACCTCGGCATCGCGATTAATCAAACCTTCCAGTAACACATGCAACCGACCAAGCTCAATATTGAGTACTGCAAACTCACTACCATCAGCTTGTCCTTGACTACACAAATCGTTGGCCATCTTCAATAAACTAACTCCCGTTAATCCCATCAAAGCCGCCCCACTACCACTCCCCGGATCCCCATTTCCCGCCAGCTTCGCAAAAAAATTATGTACACTCAAATTCGTAAGCATATTCTTTCCCTCCAATTCAGCCTGTAGACAAACTATGGACAGACAGGCTGCGGGTCGGCGATAAGCACGCATCTGCGTCGTTACAGCAAGGTGCTGCTCGTCGACGTACGAAAGTACGACTCCTTCGCACCCCCTTACTGTTCCTAGCATCTGAGCACTTCTCACCAACCGGCAACCTATCTTCGTACTAGTTTATAAGTGAAGCGGATTTAGATATTTTCTAAATCATCGACACAAATATTTTATTTTGTCGACAGCCTAAGAGCTGTTGCTTAACGCAACAGCTCTTTATTGTCCCACTTATTCTACACTAATTAAAAAATAATAATTCGGCTGCCCACCAGCATACACTTCTACCTCTATCGCTGGCAAAGCTTTTGCAAGCTCCTTCGCAATCGCTTGCGCTTGCGTTTCCTCTAACTCACTGCCATAGTAAAGACTGACAAGCTCACTCGTATCATCCACAATTGCTTTTACAGTATCCACCAAAGTATGGTTCATTTCTGTACCGTAAACTTTTACTTTACCGCTGATCACACCAATATACGAGCCTTCTTTTACTAGCTCTTCGCCAACTTTACTGTCGCGAACCGCCATTGTCAGACTAGCTTCTTTCACCTCGGCAATGGTAGCAGTCATCTTTTTCACATTTTCAGCAAAATCAGCAGTTTCATCATAGGCAACAAGTGCAGCCAAGCCCTGTGGCGTATTAGCTGTTGACACAATTTCAACACGATCACCTAGTAATTTTTTCACTTGTGCCGCAGCCAAGATAATATTGCTATTGTTCGGTAAAATAATATATTTCTCAGCGACATCACTATGTACAGCATCAATGAACTCTTCTACCGCTGGATTCATACTCTGCCCACCGGAAATCGTAATATGTGCCCCAAGGCCTTCCATGATCCCAGCTAAACCAGCCCCAGCAGCAACAGAAATAATTGCCGTTTTCACTTTTGGCTTAGTATTCGCTTCAGAAACCAACGTCGTACGATGTTGATCCGCCATGTTATCGATTTTAATGTCATGTAACGTACCCCAGCCTACTGCACATTCCAAAACCAATCCAGGATGCCCCGTATGAATATGTACCTTCAATACTTCGCCACCGTCAGCAATCACGATAGAGTCTCCCATTTCATCAAGGACACGCCTTACTTCCGCTACCGTAACTTTCGTATCTTTTACCATGAATTCCGTACAATAAGGCCGTGCAATTTCAAACTCCACTTGGGGCATGATCTTAGCCGCTTTATAGCTCATTTCAAAATCAACATTCGGCGAAGCAAATTCACCGCCTAGCCCTTGCAGGCAACCTTGTAAAAATACGATTAATCCCTGGCCACCAGCGTCTACTACCCCTGCGGCTTTCAACGCTGGTAATAAATCTGGCGTACGTTTTAATTCAACATTACCAGCTTCAATGGCTGCTTCTAAAATATCAGAAATAGGCAGATTCGACCGAACTGCATGATACGCACCTTTGGCAATCCCCTTTGCCACTGTTAAAATCGTACCTTCGACCGGTTTAGATACACAGCGATACGCATATAATACTCCATATTGGAACGCTTTTCCTAGTTCAGCCGAATGTACTTCATGTTTTCCAGCAAGGCCGCGACCAAGCCCACGAAAAATCTGTGATAAGATAACACCAGAGTTTCCCCGTGCTCCCATAATCGCGCTATCAGCCGCGCGTTTTGCAATCGAGCCGATTCCTTCTTCTTGCGCTTCAGACACCGCACGCGCCACTGCACCTAACGTACGAAGCATATTAGTGCCAGTATCCCCATCGGGTACGGGAAAAACATTTAATTCATTAATTCTTTCATGCTCCCGCGAAAACTCATCGTAAGCACCAGCAATCATCCGTTTGAAATCATTGCCCGTAATCACTTCTTTATTTATTTCTTTATTGCCTGTCATACTTTCACCACCATGACCTATCATCTCTCTATTTTTTCCTGATATATAAACCCTAATGTACCGGGTCCAGTATGAGCAGCAATCACTGCCCCTACTGTCGTTAAGGAAATCTTTACAGCTGGATAAATCTCTGCTACACGCGCTTTGATTTCTATCCCATCATTTTCTGCTTCTATTTGGACAACACCAATATACTCTAATTCACCGCATTTAACAAGCTCTTCAATCAAACGATCAATCGCCTTTTTGCGTGTTCTTACTTTATCTAAAATCGCGATACGTCCTTCGGTTAAATAGAGCACTGGTTTTATTTGTAATATAGTCCCTACCAAGGCAGATGCTCCGCCGATGCGCCCACCGCGATGTAAATACTCTAAAGAGTCTGGTAATATCAAAGTATGCGTAGCTTTCACCTGTTTATGCAAAACTTCTAAAATTTGTTCGATACTTTTACCTGCTTCAATCATCTCTAAGGCCGACTCCGCCATCCGCACCATTCCAATTGCCGTTGTTTGTGCATCAATCACATAGATTTTTTTCTTATCCACCGTGACCGCTGCAGTTCGTGCCCCTTGCACAGTACCACTCAGAGCACCAGCAACAGCAATGACGATACAGGTATCACCTTGATCGACAATTGATTGAAACAGCTGAATGAATTCACCAATCGGTGGCTGAGAAGTCTGCTGCATTACGCCAGCTTTCTTCGTTTCTATAAATAAGTCATGGGCCGATAATTCATCTTCATCCCACTCTTGATCGGCGATTCTTACTTTTAAAGACACCTTATGTAAATTTTTATATTTTTGTAAAAACTCATCTTCTACATGAGCTGTACTATCTAAAACGATATGAATATTATTCACTATTTGCCTCCCCCAAAAACATTTCCATCTACATTGTACTAAATTTGAACAATTAAATACAGAAAAAACAAACACTGCTCGAATATATTCTCATATATTTATATGAAAATCAAAGGAATATTTGCATAAACTAGCGAAATAACAAGTATTTAGACAAAATTTTTCACCTGAAATAAATCAATAATTCATATTTACAAGGAGATTTTTATGGAAAAAAAATTACTGTTTTCTTTAGATATTGGTACGAGAAGTGTAATCGGCATTGTTGCGGAGCAACTTGGCAACTCAATGAAAATCATCGCTACGGAACGCAAAGAGCATAATACGCGTGCCATGCTCGATGGCCAAATACATGATGTTCCAGAAGTAGCGGCAGTCTTAGAAGAAGTCAAAGAAGAACTAGAAAAAACAGTGGGCCCGTTAAAAAGCGCTGCTGTTGCCGCTGCTGGTCGAGCACTTTATACCATCAACACCGATGCCGAAATCGAAGTTTCAGAAATTCTCACGATCGAGGATGAACATACCCTTGATTATGCTGCCATTCAATCCGCCCAACAAAAATTAGCAACTTCCAGCACCGTTGATGATCCAACGATGTACTATTGTGTTGGATATAGTACGGTAAGTTATAAACTCGATGGTGTACAGTTAAAAACCTTGGTTGGACAACGCGGTAAACTTGCCCACGCCGAAGTAATTGCCACCTTCTTGCCTCGCCAAGTTATTGACTCGATGCAATCGGCCCTGCACGAGGCAAAGCTTGATATGAGTTCCTTGACATTAGAACCAATTGCCGCAATTACCGTCCTCATTCCGCCAACTATGCGCCATTTAAACCTCGTTTTAGTTGATATCGGCGCTGGTACTTCCGATGTCGCGATTACGAAAAATGGTTCCGTCATCGCGTACGGGATGGTTCCTTTGGCTGGCGATGAAATCACTGAAGCGCTTTCCCAGCGGTATTTACTTGATTTTAATGTTGCTGAACAAATTAAACGTGAATTAAACGATCTCGGACAAACTACGAAAGATAAAAAAATTACCTTCCAAGATATCTTAGGCATTGACTATAGTTTATCGCCACAAGAAATCATCAGCGAAATCTCTTCTAATATCGCTGAACTCGCCCAAGCCATTGCCACACAAATTATCACGCTCAATAGCGTTGCTCCTCAAGCAGTACTGCTCGTTGGTGGTGGTTCTCTAACGCCAATGCTACCGGAAGCGATCGCAGAGGCACTCGATATTCCCGCACCACGAGTTGCCGTTCGTACCCCTGAAACCATCAGCGGAATTACCGATATTCCTGACATTTTAAAACGACCAGATGCCGTAACCCCTCTCGGTATCTTAAAAATAGCTTCATCACAAACCTTAAACTTTATTTCCGTTTTTGTGAACAAAAATGAATTACATCTATTTAACATCAGTAAGCTGACCGTATCGGATGCACTACTTGCCGCTGGCATTGGACTAAAACAGCTCGGAGGTAAACCGGGCCTTGGTCTCACTGTAAAAATCAACGATCATACGAAATTCTTTGCTGGCACGATGGGCAAGCCAGCAACTTTTACACTCAATGATGAGCCAACGACGCTTACCTCGCCCCTAAAGAATGGCGATAGAATCTGTGCGATCAGCGGTATTAATGGCTCTGTGCCCCATGTAAAATTGCAGGATGTGGTCAATGTACCACCACCGTTTAAAATCATTGTAAATGATGAAGATTTCACAATTAAAACCAAAGTATTGGTAAATAACAAAGAAGTACCACTTGATTATCAATTAAGAGATCGCGATGAAGTGACTTATCAACAGATGAAAAAATTAGGCGAAATTCTCGTAAATATTGGTTATAAACCAACACCACGCCACTTCCATTACAAACTAAATGGTGAAAGCACGCAGTATAGCGCCTCACCTACAATTACAGTGAACGAAGAGGAGGCTATGCTTTCAACCTTAATCAATCCCGATGACAGGATCACCTGTATCGAACCCAAAGCCCCAATTCTCGGTAAAATTATTGATATGGGGAAAATTGATAGTCATATTACGATTAATTTTAACAAAACAACCTGCAAAATCCCCACCACTAATTGTACACTAGCAGTCGACGGCATCCCTGCCACATTAAATACAAGCGTAAAAGATGGCAGCTATATCACCTATTCTGTTTCAGAAAAAACAATAACCATGATTAGTGATGTACTACTAGGTGCAAAATTTCAACCACCAAGTGCTCTATCGCATGGCAAAGTAGAAATTCTTTTAAACGGACAACCTGCAGAATATACAGCCCTCGTCAAAAATGGCGACTCCGTTGATGTGATTATCACTACATTGGAACGATAATATAAAAATAGTTTTTCAAGCATGACGCACCATCTGTTGGCATATATATGAGTATCGCCACAACGTAGGGGGTGAATGCCATTGGCTGAAACTACGACAACAAATACAACCGAGTGTTCTACGGATATTACCACCGTCGTGACTGAAGTAGATACTCAAACAGATACCACCACTACCACCACTACCAATCAACGAACAAGCAACGTATCTGAAACGACAGAAATAGCAGACGATGCCGTGGCACTTTGCAATAACTGTTGCCACTTTGATCTAAAAAAGTTAGCCGAAGAAAGTCGCTGCGCTGCTTTTCGTTCTTCCAATATAGCCGCTGCCACCAGTAATTCCGTTGTGATCTTTACGTTGCTGATCTTGCAAGAACTACTGATAAAAGAATGTAAAAAGGGTACGCTTAACTTAGATACCATTTTATTAATTTCATCCGCGATTAGCAATCTCAGTGTTGGTATTATCGTCACCAATCTCCCACCTCTGAGTAGTTAATTCACTTCACACAAGGAAAAGGACGTTCGCAAGTGAGGTGACCCCTATAAGTTAGATTTAGGTCTAACTTATGGGGGTCTGTTCAAAGCGAACGTCCTTTTCCTATGTTATTTCTATTGATTTTACTTATTTATTTTTCATATACTCGGCAACTTTTGCAAAAGCTACAGCGCTTGCTGCAATTGTTTTATCAATATCTTCGTCCGTATGTGCACCAGACATGAATGCTGTTTCAAACTGTGAAGGTGCAAGATAGATGCCTTGTTCTAACATAGACTTAAAGTAAATTTTAAAAGCTGTTAAATCAGATTGTTTGGCAGTTTCATAATCGTACACTGCTTTGTCCGTAAAGAACAAACCAAACATCGAACCAGCTTGATGGAATTGTAAGTTAAGACCAACTTTTTTCGCTTCAGCTTCCATTCCCATATTTAATTTTTTCGTGTTTAAGGTCAGAACACGGCTATAATCAGGCTGACCTGGTTCTGGTATTTTATTGATAATGTTTAATGTTGCAATCCCTGCTGTCATCGCCAATGGATTACCGCTTAATGTACCTGCCTGGTACACCGGGCCGGCTGGGGAAATTTGTTCCATGATATCGCGTCTGCCACCATAGGCACCAACAGGCAAACCACCACCGATGATTTTACCAAGACAAGTCAAGTCCGGTTTGATGCCATACGCTGCTTGAGCGCCACCCAAAGAAGCACGGAAACCACACATCACTTCATCAAAAATAAGTAATACACCATGTGCCTCCGTTATTTTTCTAAGTTCACGTAAGTAACCTTGCTTTGGTAATACTAAGCCCATGTTGCCAGCAACCGGCTCAATGATCACAGCGGCAATCTCATTGCCTGACTCTGCGAGCACACTGCGGATCGCTTCGATATCATTATACGGCACCGTAATCGTATTATTGGCAACGGCAACTGGAACACCAGGGCTATCTGGCACACCAAACGTAGCCAAACCAGAGCCAGCTTTGACTAACAAACTGTCATGATGACCGTGATAGCAGCCTTCAAATTTCACGATTTTTTCGCGACCAGTAAAACCACGCGCCAAACGAAGCGCACTCATGGTCGCTTCTGTACCAGAGTTAACCATGCGGATTAATTCCATCGATGGCATGATTTCCTGCACCAATTTTGCAAGCTCTGTTTCTAGTAACGTTGGTGCACCATAACTCGTACCAAGCTCAGCCGCCGCTTTTATCGCCTCAATTACTTCATCGTGGGCATGACCGACGATCATTGGGCCCCACGAACCTACATAATCAATGTATTCGTTACCATCGATATCATAAATCTTACTTCCCTTTGCTTTCGCAATAAACGGCGGATTAGAATCTACACTTTTAAAGGAACGAACTGGACTATTTACGCCACCAGGAATATATTGTTTTGCTTCAGCAAATGCTGCCGCTGATTTTTCTAAATTAAGTTCCATCATTTCAGCCTCCTAAAGTAGATCAATTATTTTCCGCTAACCACCGAGCTGCATCTAAGGCGTGGTATGTGATGATGATATCTGCTCCAGCGCGTTTCATGCTGGTTAACGTTTCGAGCACAATACGTTTTTCATCAATCCAGCCGTTTGCCGCTGCTGCTTTTACCATTGCATATTCGCCACTTACATTATAAACGGCGATTGGTAAATGCGTCATATTGCGCACTTGATGCACGATATCAAGATAAGAAAGCGCCGGTTTCACCATAATAATATCGGCACCTTCAGCGATATCAAGTGCAACTTCTTTCAGTGCCTCGCGCGTATTGGCTGGATCCATTTGATAGGAACGGCGATCACCAAATTGTGGCGTAGAATGCGCCGCATCTCTAAATGGGCCATAATAAGCCGAAGCATATTTTACCGCATACGACATAATCGATACATTAGTATAACCAGCGTCATCTAGCGCTTCACGAATTGCCGCTACGCGACCATCCATCATATCCGATGGTGCAATCATGTCCGCCCCAGCTTCTGCTTGGCTGACTGCAACTTTGGCTAATAGTTTCAAAGTTGCATCATTTTCTACATATTGATCTTTTAATTGACCACAGTGACCATGCGTCGTATATTGGCAAAGACAAACATCACCAATAATCACAAGGTCAGGAAGTTCTGCTTTGATGGCCTGCATCGCCCGTTGCACAGGACTGTTCATATCCCAAGCACTAGAACCGATTTCATCTTTATATTCAGGTAAACCAAATACTTCCACCGCTGGAATACCAAGTTCATAGGCTTCTCTTGCTACTTTTACTGCTTCATCTACGGATAAATGATAACAGCCTGGCAAGCTAGAAATTTCTTCTTTGACATTTTTACCAGCCACCGCAAAGATTGGATACACAAAGTCCTTAGCTGTTAGTGTTGTTTCACAAACTAAACTACGCACGCCCTCAGAAATACGCATACGACGTGGTCTTAATTTTTGCTGATACATCAAAAATCACCTCTATATTATTTTACTATAAAAAAAGCACTAAAGATCTATACATAATGGAAATCATCAGAAAGGAGGATAACTTATCCCCCTCAGGCTGTCAACAAAATCCGCTCCACTTATAAACTAGTACAAAGATAGGCAGCCGGTTGGTGAGAAGTGCTCAGATGCTAGGAACAGTAAGGAGTTGTGAAGGAGTCGTACTTTCGTACGTCGACGAGCAGCACCTTACTGTAACAACGCAGATGAGTGCTTATCGCCGACCCGCGGCCTGTCTGTCCATAGTTTGTATGGCTTCTACTAAACCTGTAATCGTATAATCTTCGGCAATAACCGTTGGTTCAATGCCATGATCAAAACAAGTTTTTGCCGTGATTGGGCCGATGCAAGCTGTTTTTGTTTTACCAATTAAAGCTTTCCCATTTTCGCCCAGTACGCTAAGTAAATTGGTTACGGTCGAAGAACTGGTGAACGTTACTAAGTCAATTTCGTTGTCTTGTAATTTTTTGATTAACGA
>JARBTT010000258.1 GCA_029240055.1 Anaerosinus sp. | reverse complement strand
CGTGAATATGAAGCAGATGAAGCGGGTGGTAAAATTTGCGGTAATCCGCTAGCACTTGCAACTGCACTGCAAAAAATTGAGCATTATGCTAAAAATGCAGTCATGGAGCGGGCAACGCCAGCAACTTCGCACATGTTTATCATCAATCCATTAAGTGGTACTGGTAAATCGATCATGAGCTTATTTAGTACGCATCCAGAGACTGCAAAACGTGTTGCTAAATTACAAGAACAAGCAAGACACGCTTAAATAAAAAGATCAGCATATCAATTGATATGCTGATCTTTTATTTACGGGCTAATAAACCCATGATAGCTAGGATTTGATTGATTGTAATATTTATATTACTAGAGTTTTTTACAACATAATTCGTAATTTTCCAAGCATCAAGTTCACCATTGGTTTCGGTATATTCAAGTTGTTTCTTTATCTGATCGTTCGTTTCTTTGTCATTTAGCATTCGCTCCACCATAGTTACGTAATCTACCATAATGTAAACGGATTCTAAACGATCACCTAATAGTTTTTTTAATTGTTTATAGCCACTTTGTTCTATCATGACAGTATTTATTTTGCTAGATTGCATTTTCGTTAATAACTCATTCTTCGAGATTCCATAATACTCTCCTTGATAAGTTACTTTCTCAATCAAATCTAGTTTAAGAAATTCATCTTTTTCAACAAAGTAATATTCACGCCCTTCTTTTTCATCCGGGCGAGGTTTTCTTGTTGTATGACTAATGATAGCTGGAATTCCTTGTGTTTTTAATTTTGATATGATAGTAGTTTTACCAGCAGCGTGTGGTCCAATGATGGCATATATCTTATTCATAGCAATTACTCCAATGCTCGTAATTTTATCAATATCTATCTATTACTTTATAATAAATAGTTTAAATTAGCAACTCATATGCTAAAACATTTTATATAAATTCAGCAATTTATCATAGGTGGCTAAGTTTTCTTATTGTATTATCGGATTTTATAATATATTACTTAAATTTTACCTTTATATTACTATAATTTTAAATTATGTAAAATAAAATGTCAAAGTATTTCTTACATAATTTGAACAAATATATTTGGTTATCATAAACTAATCAGTAAGGTAGGTGATTAGTTTGGCGGTTGCGAAGGATGTGCGGGATATTTTAGATGTATTTGTTATTCAAAACTTAGCGGCGATTGCCAATAATGAACAATTTGTGAATGTACCACTTGGTTTTCAAAACTTTATTAACACAGAAGTGGTAAATAATGTAAATAATATTAATCTTCCATCGGATTTAAGAAATTTATTAGAAAACTATATATTAGTAAATAAAATAGGTAATAATTCTACTATTTAAAAATTAAAATAAAAAACAACAGCGAGAGTTTTTCCGTTAAACTCTCGCTGCTGCCGCCTCTATACCCTTTGCCATCTACTACAGATAACCGTAGTAGTTCCCCGTAAAATAGAATACACCTTTTTATGTATTTTGGCAATAGTGTTTACATAAAAAAAGTTAAATTCATAAAAAAATTAAAAAACATCTTCCAACTGGAAGATGCTTACTTTTAAAGTGGTCGGAGCAGCAGGATTCGAACCTGCGACCCCCTGGTCCCAAGCCAGGTGCTCTACCAAACTGAGCCATGCCCCGTTAACGTTTTAACAGCGTCAACAAAATATATTATATATCAAAGGTGAGGGTTTGTCAATAGACATTATAATATATAATATCTATTGACGGAATGTGTTTAATCGGCATTCACTGCTAATGATTATATTGCTAAATGATGAAGCTGTCAAGATGATGGTAATAATTAAAAATTAAATTGCTTTTTACATTAGGTAAGTTACAATAGAATTATGTGTTATGATACGGTGAGTAGTGGTTAGAGGAGGTTATTAGCATGCAAGAACATATGCGTACAGCAATGATATTCATGAACTTTGCTGTAATTTTTTATAGTATCGGTGTATTCGTAGAAAAATATCAATTAACGTTGAAATGGTGGCATGTCATTGTATTCTGGCTTGGCTTTGTTTGTGATTCAATCGGAACGCATGCAATGGGTCAAATGGTTGGTGGAATGTTTCAATATAATTTCCATTCCATAACAGGAGCGATTGCGTTATTCTTAATGTTATTTCATGTCATTTGGGCAACTTGGGTCATGATCAAAGATAATTTAGCATTGAAGCAAAAGTTTCATAAATTTAGCATTGTCGTATGGGGGATTTGGTTGATTCCCATGGTCACTGGAATCATTTTTAAAATGATTGGTTAACTGTGCGGTGATCCGTTAACCGAAAATAGAAAGAGATATCATTCCTAAATGCAAAAATTATTTAGAACTTATAAAAATTTTTGATTTAGTAGATCGGAAATCGTATTTGAATAAAATATTATATGATACGATTTCAGCAGATAAGTTACCAGACCTATAGAAAAAACATATTTACTAATTAAAATATCAGGATTATAATATTATTGTTAACAGTTATACTACAATAAGTTTACAATAAAGAAATAAATCTATCATAATGGTTAACTAAATGAAAAAATATGGTTAACTATTATAAAAAGGAGTATTGAATAATGGAACATATTCATGTAATCACGCGTGTAGGTGAAAAGGTTTTAGCGGGAGTAGAAATCAGTAGAGAGGAAGCAAGTCAATTGGCTGCTATCCCTGATGCGGATGTCCCATTTTTACTAGCTATGGCAGATAAGATTAGACAAAAATATGTCGGTGATGAAGTGGATTTATGTGCGATCGTCAATGGACGGTCTGGTCGCTGCAGTGAAAATTGTAAATATTGTGCACAATCTAAATATCATGATACCAATGTTGCAGTTTATCCCTTGATGGCTGCGGATGAAATTGTTGCGAAAGCAAAAGAAGCAGAAGTTGGTGGCGCAAATCGTTTTGCGATTGTTACCAAGCAGAAGTTGGTGGCGCAAATCGTTTTGCGATTGTTACCAGTGGAAAAGGGATGGAAGGAGACAAAGAGTTTCCTAAAATATTAACAGCATTAAAGCGGATTTTAGCTGAAACAAATTTAAATGTTTGTTGCTCTTTAGGGGCATTGACATTAGAAAATGCCAAAGAATTAAAAGCAGCGGGTGTTTCTCGCTATCATCATAATATTGAAACGAGCCGTCGAAATTATCCTAATATTTGTAGTACTCATAGCTATGATGATCGTTTGACAACTATTCAAGTAGCGAAAGAAGCTGGACTTGAGGTTTGTTCCGGTGGTATTTTAGGGATGAGTGAAACAATGGAAGATCGTCTTGATATGGCATTTGAAATCAGAGGTTTTGGCGTGCATTCGATTCCACTCAATATTTTTGAACATCAAGCACCGCTTGCGCCAATTGAAATATTAAAAACGTTTGCGTTATTTCGTTTTATTGTACCGAATTGTGGGATTAGAACTGCTGGTGGCCGTGAAGTCAACCTCAGAGATTTGCAAGCGACTTCTTTAATGGGTGGCATTAGTGGAATGATGGTTGGTGGCTATTTGACAACTGGTGGCCGTGGCTACGAAGACGATCGGAAAATGCTGAAAGATCTTGGCAGACCAGCAGCAAAAGCAGGTAACTTCTAGTGAGGAAACAAACCCAGATAAGTACGGAAATTGGTTTACTTACGGCTTTTATTACTATTACAGGGGCCATTAAATTACCGGGATTATTTCCCGGGACAGAATTTCAATTATCAGCACCGCTAGCTGTAGCAATCTGTGCAGTTTTTGGTTTTAAAAAATATATCATAGCGGGTGTTCTTTCTAGTTTGATTGGTTTAATGCTAGGAACGCAAAATGTATTTAATGTTTTCATCGCTTGTATTTTTCGTATTGTAGC
>JARBTT010000257.1 GCA_029240055.1 Anaerosinus sp. | reverse complement strand
GTACTAGGCGGTGAAAAAACTTCTGCTTGGGATTACCTGAAAACATTGGCGACGACGAGAGTTTATTTAGATAATATTAAACATATCCAAGGTTCTTGGGTGACACAAGGTCAAAATATTGGACAACTTACGTTGGCATTTGGTGCGAATGATTTGGGGAGTATCATGTTAGAGGAAAACGTGGTAAGAGCCGCTGGCACAGCCTATCAAATGTCCATTGATAAAATGGTCGGAATGATTGAAGCAACTGGCAGAGTTGCCGCACAACGTGATACTGAATATAATATAATTAAAAGATTTAATGGAGAGATAAAAGAATGAGTAGTATTCCAACAGTAGAATTTGCCGTCATTGGCGGTTCTGGTACGTTATCGAGCAATTTCCCTCTAGGGGCAGGAGACGAGGACGTAGAAGTATTAGAAGATAATTTGATTTTTGAAACGCCGTATGGGACAAGTCCTGCTTTTCGGTTGTTCCGCGTAGGCGATAAAAAAGTCTTGAACTGTAAAATGCACGGCTGGCGTGCGGAGGTTAGTCGGGCAGACGCATCTCGGCAAGTATTTTGGGTATTTCGTGAAGCTGGGGTAAAGCGCATTATCTCTGAAGGTGGCGTGGGATCGATCAATCCACTCCTTGACCCTAGAGATTTTGTCATTCCCGATGACTATCTGGATATGTCCGAACGAAAAGGCGTGGGGCTTGAAGGAAAATATTTGCTCATCATGCGCGATGCGCTTTGTCATGAGATGCGTAAAAAGTTAATCGAAAAGACAAAAGAACATTTCGATGGGCGTGTATTTACACGTGGAATCTATGCTGTAACCGAAGGACGTCATTTTGAAAGTCCAGCGGAGATTGCGATGCTAAAAGGCCATGCTGATATTGTGGGACAAAGCATTTGTCCAGAAGTGTATCTAGCACGTGAAATCGGGGCATGTTATGCAGGTCTTTATTTTATTGTTAACTATGGTGAAGGCTTAGTAAAATCATGGTCTCATCAAGAGTTACAAGATATCTTTTATGATGATGCACCGATGATTAGTCGGATTATTTTAGATACGATTCGCAGTTTAGAACCAATGGGAACTTGTGAATGTAAAGATCTACGCAAAGAAACACTACTAAAAGGTATTTACAATAAGTAGAATTTTGTGGTATATTGGCGACAATAGTTTTTAGAGGAGGAGTCATTGAGTTGAGTAGCAAGAATAATGAAATGGTATTAATTTTGGATTTTGGTGGTCAATATAATCAATTAATCGCTAGACGGGTAAGAGAGTGTGGCGTATATTGTGAAATAGTTCCTTATGACTGCAGTATCGAAAGAATTAAAGCAAAAAATCCAAAAGGTATCATCTTTACAGGTGGTCCTAATAGTGTTTATGGTGATGATACACCAAAAGCTGATGCACAAGTATTTGAATTAGGTGTACCTGTACTTGGTATTTGTTATGGTCATCAATTTATGGCTCATACATTGGGTGGTAAAGTTGAAAATGCTGAAGTTGGTGAATATGGTAAAACAGCTGTTGAATTAGCAATGGACTGCAAACTATTTACTGATATAGAGATGAAAAACGAATGTTGGATGAGTCATATGGATCGTGTTTCGGCGGCTCCAGCAGGCTTTAAAGTTGTTTCTACAACAAAAGAATGTCCAGTTGCAGCGATGATAAACGAAGATAAAAAATTGTATGGTGTACAATTCCATCCAGAAGTAGAACATACTCCTTTTGGTAAGACGATGCTAGCAAATTTCTTGTTTAAAATTTGTGAAGTACATGGCGATTGGAATATGGCATCTTTTGCCCAAACGAAAATCGCTGAGATTAAAGAATTTGTTGGTGATAAAAAAGTACTTTGTGCGTTGTCTGGTGGGGTTGATTCCTCCGTTGCAGCTGTACTTGTACATAAAGCTATCGGCAAACAATTAACCTGCGTCTTCGTTGATCATGGCTTACTTAGAAAAGATGAAGGCGATCAAGTAGAAGAGATCTTCAGAAAACAATTCGATATGAATTTAATTCGCGTCAATGCAGAAGATCGTTTCCTCGGTAAACTTGCTGGCGTTTCTGATCCTGAACGAAAACGTAAAATCATTGGTGAAGAATTTATTCGTGTGTTTGAAGAAGAATCCAATAAATTAGGCGAAATCGATTTCTTGGTACAAGGAACGATTTATCCAGACGTTGTCGAAAGTGGTACGAAAACTTCCGCAACGATTAAGAGTCACCATAATGTAGGTGGATTGCCAGAAGACATGAATCTTACATTAATCGAACCACTACGCGAATTATTTAAAGATGAAGTACGTGCTGTTGGTGAAGAACTCGGTATTCCTCATCATTTAGTATGGCGTCAACCTTTCCCAGGCCCAGGTCTTGCGATTCGTGTACTTGGTGAAATCACCGAAGAAAAATTATTGATCACTCGCGAAGCCGATGCGATCTTTAGAGATGAAATTGCAAAAGCTGACCTTGAAGGAAAGATCTGGCAATACTTTGCGTGCTTGCCTAATATCCAATCCGTCGGCGTAATGGGAGACGAAAGAACCTACTGTCACACAGTAGCACTTCGCGCTGTAACCAGCTCCGACGGCATGACTTCCGACTGGGCACATATCCCTTATGAAGTATTAGATAAGGTTTCCCGTCGTATTGTAAACGAAGTAAAAGGTGTAAACCGTATCGTTTACGATGTAACATCAAAACCACCATCCACGATTGAGTGGGAATAAGATTTTTAAGAACTTTGCAAAGCCTGATAGAATAAAGGGCTTTGCAAGGTTCTTTTTTTGTGTGATATACTGGGAATGAAAGTATTACAAATAATACATATAACAGGAGATGATTTCTTTGAGTTGGATAATAGAACATCCAGTAGTTGAACAAGTTAAGAATGCAAAAAATATTGCTTTGGATATTAAAAATACGATTGATACCTTAGAAGATAAAACATCTTATACGGTTAATTCTATTGAACAACTTTTAGCAGTGTCGGACTT
>JARBTT010000002.1 GCA_029240055.1 Anaerosinus sp. | reverse complement strand
TGGTAGAAGATATGACTATGATGTGGTTAGCCTTATTGGGAATGAGTTATCTGTAAATAGTGAAAGTATAAAATTAACGGCTATTTTGCCAGTCGTAAAAATTTATAAATCACACCCCAAAATTAGTTTTTCCGCAAAGTATTTACATGATATTTTAGCTTTTATGATTGATGCTGGCGTGCAACATTTGACTTTAGGAATCAATGAGAAAGACAAACCAATGAAGTTTACTACAGATAAAAACATAATTGCTATATTAACCCCGATCAGAGTAAGAAGCAATGAATAATAATGATTTAAAACCAGCAACAGGCATAGTCAATGGAATATTGTTATCAATCCCTTTGTGGATGTAAATTATTTTCGGATGGAGGTACATATAAAATGGTTGTTGACAATCAAAAACTTTTAGATACTGCAATCGAGTTAGTAACACACAAAGATAGCTTTGAACTAATAAAATCAATAGAAAAAATCGCAAAAATAATCGGTATGGATGGCGACTATCACGATAGTTCCAGAAGACCGCAAATTAGCAGATAAATAAAATTTAGGAGGATATGTTTATGAAAATAAAAACAATTAAAATTAGCAAATTTTTAGGGATTGATGAATTTAATCTAAATCCTAGTAACTTGACAGTATTAGAGGGCGTTAAAGGCTCTGGGAAATCAAGCGTACTAGAAGGTATCGAAACCGCTATAAGCAACACCAAAAGGCGTACAGAGGTAATCAAGCATGGCGAGGGTGAGTCTACGTTATTTATTGAAACTGACACAGGCTTAGAAATTGATCGCCGTATTCGCAAAGACAAAACAGATTACTTGAAACTTCGCCAACAGGGCACTGGAATTAAATCGACTGAATCAGAATTGAGAAAACTAATTTCTGGCGACATTTTTAGACCACTTGATTTTATTAATATGCCAGCCGCTAAACAGACTGAAATTATCTTAGGCATGATTAAAATGCAGTACACAGATGAAGAAATTAAAGGTTGGTTCAGTCAAGATGTTTTAAGCGGAATTAATACGGACAAGCATTTATTGCAGGTGCTTAAAGATATTGAAATGGCTAACTACAAACAGCGTGAAGAAACAAACCGTGAAATTAAATTATTAGAAGGTCAAGTAAAGGGAATTGAATCTGAATTACCGCCTAATTACGATGGTGAAGAGTGGAAAGTGCTGAAAATACAGGATTATTACAATAAAGTTTCCGAAGCCCAGAAAACCAACAACTTTATTGATGAAGCTGAACGGTTGACTACTGGTATTGCTGAAAAAGTTGAATCAATTGAAACGGCAACCGAAAATAATAAATCACAAATTAAAATCAAATTCACAGAGCAACGGCAAGACTTGAAAGATATTATCGAATTATCAAAAGGTAAAATTACTGCATCTCAAAATATTATTGCATCCGCAGAAGATAAACTTAATTTAAAAGATGCTGAATTAGACAAACAAATGAAACAGGAAATTGCAGATATAAAGAAAAAGTACGAAGAATTGTTTTACCTTGAAAAAATAAATATGGATAAAAATGTTGAAGAACAGGCGAAATTAATCAACCTTCAAAATCAAAAGATTGCCGCAAAAGAGCAGGAAATAACTTCGCTGGCTGACCTTGAAAAACAAGAGTTGAAAGCCGAAGATACCAAGAAGGAATCAGCTATTGAAAAAGAAAAATTAAGAGCTGGCAAAGCTACTGAATATTTAAAATCACATGTTAAAACCGATACTCAGCCATTACAAACCGAAGCCGATAAAGTGGCTAACATGCAAAGTTATCTTCGTGAATGGGATAGAATGCTTGATATTCGCGATGGTAAACTGGCTACTAAAAAAGCATATTCTGATAGCTTAACAAACATCGTCACAACCGCTAGAAACAAACCTGCTGAACTTTTAAAACAACATAAATTGCCGATTGATGGTATTTCGGTTGATGAAAATAGCATGATTCGGATTAATGGTACTTTACTCGATGGTCTATCCGATGGTGAAAAATTAGAAGCAGCTTTTAAAATTGCATTACAGCGTATTGGGGAATTACGCATCATGTGCCTCGATGGTTTTGAAAAACTCAATGAATCTGAACAAAATAAGATTATCAAAATTTGCGAAGATAACGATATTCAAGCGTTTGTCACTATTACTAAAGATATGGAAAATGGTAGCTTTAATATTGTTAATGGAACTTGGAATAAAGATCATTATGGAGTTAAGGGGTGCTTAGAATAATGCCAAATCATATACCAGCCGAAATAGTAAACAGTACAGACATTGAAGTTTTAGAGAAACAATTTAAAGAGCAAATCAAAATGCGTGATAATATGTGCGGTTCTATGTATTGGAATATCGTAAATGACGACTGCATTTGGTTGAAAAATAGAATTAATTATTTAAAAGGACGTGCTAACAATGAATAATGTAACAACTTTAGACCAACAACCTACTTTTAATACTGGCAACGCTATTAAACCAGTAAATACAGAAGCGGTTATAAGTCGTCAAGCACAGGAAGTACAGGCGGCTATGGTAGTAGCTAAACGATTCCCACGTGATGAAAATGAAGCGTATGCACGCATAATGCAGTCTTGTAAAAGAAAATCATTAGCTGAACAGGCTGAATATGAATTCCCTAGAGGCGGTCAAAAGGTTATCGGTCCATCAATCAGACTAGCGGAAACATTAGCTAGAAATTGGGGCAACTTGGATTATGGAATCGTTGAATTAGAACAGCGAAACGGCGAAAGTACAATGATGGCTTACGCTTGGGATTTGGAAACTAATACACGGCAAACTAAAGTATTTGCAGTACGCCACGAACGCAAAGCGAAAGGTAAAATTAATTCACTTGATGACCCTAGAGATATTTATGAATTAGTCGCAAATAACGGTTCTAGGCGTGTAAGGGCTTGCATCTTAGGAATTATCCCGGGTGATATTGTAGATGCTGCGGTTGACCAGTGCCGTTCTACATTAAGAAATGGTAATAGCGAACCGCTAAACGATCGTATTCGGAAAATGATTGTTGCTTTTGATGAAAAGTTCCAAGTATCTAAAGAAATGTTAGAAAAATATATTGGTTGTGAAGATACAGCATTTAGCGAAAATGATGTGTTGAGACTTGGAAAGGTTTTCAATTCTCTAAAAGATGGGATGGCAAAACGTGAAGATGTTTTTAATATCGCTAAACCAAAAACTGAAAGAGAAGTGCCAGACTTGAAACTAAGCAATGAAGTATCTCATTTTGATGCGAAAGACGGTGAAAAATAATGGCGTTTGGAAAGATAAATACTTTAGTTGTTTTCCACTCTAATAGAAGTGATATTTTTAAGGTTGGTCAATTGGTTGGCGCAACAGAAAAAGCTAGACAAATCGCTGAAATAAAAGATATCGGTGCGGAATTTGAAAGTAGTATTTTTACTGGCTATGATTTGTTTGACGAAAACGGCAATGCAATTGCAAGATTTAAAAACGGAACATATGCAACTTGGTTTGATGAACCAGAAAAAGGTGAAAAATAATGTCTAACCCATTTGTTTTAACACGAGATAATTACTTTTCACCAGAAGCCGAAGCATTATTTCTAGGGTCATCAAGTTTTAAGGCATGGGATAAAGAACATGGAGCTACAGAAGTATTTGGTCATACAGTCGCCGGAGGATGTGAAGCTAGGGAAGTAGCTAAACGTAAAGGAGAATGGCAAGATAAAGAAAAATTAGCTTTCTTGGTTGGTAATTATATTCATACATGGTCTAGTTCCGAAGAGGATTTTAAAAATTTCTGCCAAGAAAATTCTAGTGCAATATATAAACCAAAAGGTGGAATGTATGCTGATTTTGTTAAAGCAGATAAAATGATTGCTTGCTTAAAAGACGATCCCGCAATAGAAAAAATGAGAGAAGGGAAAAAAGAGCAGATATTCGTTGGTAAAATTTTCGGTGTAGATTTTAAAATTCAAGTTGATATTTTAAATGTTTTAGAGTGTAGATTTTGCGATATTAAAACTACTGAAAACATAAGCAAAACACATTACAATCCACAAACTCAAGAAAGAGAAACTTTCATTCAGAAATTCGATTATTTGTTGCAATTCTCAATTTACGCTGAAATTTTACGGCAGAATTACAAGCAAATTTTAGAAGATGCATTGAATATTTATACCGAAAAGCAGCTAGAAAAATTCATTAAATTAGTTAAAGATAATCGTTATCTTGATTGCTATATTTTGGCGGTAGACAAGCAAGAAATCCCTGACCATGAAATAATTTTTATGGACTTGGACGGATTCATAAAAGAAAAGCTACAGGAAATTGAATTTAAATTACCGCATATTGTGGCAGTAAGAAACGGAGAAATAGAACCTATGCGGTGCGAACGGTGCGAATATTGCCGTTCAACCAAGAAGATTACTAAGCCCATTCACTGGCTTGACTTGGGGAGTGAGTTAAGATGAAACAACGGTTTTTAGAACTTCTTTTATCGGTTGTTCGAAGAGGGATTCCAAAACTTCCAAATTACATAGAAAACGAAACAGACTTTTTTACCGCACCAGCTTCAAGCCAATATCACGGTGCATATGCAGGCGGCTTAGTTGAGCATAGTTTGGCAGTTTACGAAAACTTAGTTAAGGTTTGTAGCACATTTAATATTGAGGTTGACAATGATTCGTTAATCATTTGCGGATTACTTCACGACCTTTGTAAAGCGAATTTTTATACAGTTGATTTCCGTAATAAGAAAAATGAGTTTGGCGTATGGGAGAAGGTTCCTTTTTATAAAATTGACGATCAACTACCTTTTGGGCATGGCGAAAAATCAGTAATGATTATTCAAAAGTTTATTCAATTAAAAGATGAAGAAATAGCAGCTATTCGTTGGCATATGGGAAGTTATGATGATGCAGCAAAAAGTTATGGTGGTGGACAATCTTTAAGTGCAGCAATGGGTAAATGGAAACTTGTCCTAGCTCTACAAATGGCAGATATGGCAGCTTGCTATTTTGACAATAAGTAATTTATAGGCTAGTTAATTCTAGCCTTCCCACAAAAATAAATTTTATACGGAGTGATTACATGAAGCCAACCGTAAAATACAACAACTCACTCAAAAAGATGGACAATTTTACAGCGTACACAATTGCACGAAACGCATTGATCGAAAGCGGCAACCAGAAAGAATTAGAGAAAATGTTGGAGCATATGAAAACATCGAAAAGTCAAGCAGAAACCTTGAAAATTATACAGATGTATGTAACGTTTGAGAGGAATTGAGAAGGTGAATAAATGAAACGCTTAATCGCCATCAAAAAGCATAAAAACGGCTGTGATGAATGCGGTAAACAGATTATAAAAGGTGATGTTTATTACACTAAGCGCAAAGTATTCACGGAAGACGATAAGGTTTATGCGTGGCAATATAAAGTATGCGCCAAATGTAATTATTACGGCAATCACCATAGTGAACGGTATGTAAAATTTACAGATAAGTGTATACATCCAGAAAAGTTTATTGATACTGAATGGCGTTACATACCCGGTGAATGCGTAAAAGAACCCGATTATGATTATTGCAGATTGTGCGGTGCAGTATTATTTTAAAAACACAAGTTTGAAAGCGTGGTGATAACTTGGCACAAGTAACATGGATAAAAATGAATACGGATATGTTTGATAACGCAAAAATTAAGTATATTCGTAATTTGCCGCAAGGAAATGACATATTGCTTATATGGATAATGGTATTGGTCAAAGCTGGTCGCTGTAATGCTAATGGGTTTATCTTCTTGACTGAAAATGTTCCTTACGAATGTCAAACCTTTGCTAATGAATTTGGACTACAACCGAGCATAGTTGACCTTGCTTTTAAAACTTTTGAATATTTAAAAATGATAGAAGTTGATGGACAAGGGTTTATATGTGTTATCGGTTGGGAAGAACACCAAAACGCTGCAAAGCTAGAAGAAATAAGGGAACATAACCGATTAGCAAAGAAAAAATCAAGAGAAAAACAACGCCTTTTATCCTCTAAAAACGTCAATGACAAGTCAGGACAAGTCTTTGACAGTCACGACACAGATATAGATAAAGATATAGAGATAGAAAAAGAAGAAGATAAAGAGATATATATACCGTTCCGTGAAATTATCGACCATCTAAATCAAGTGTGTGGAACGAACTATAAACACACAGCAGAAAGCCATAAAAAACATATTCGTGCTAGATGGAATGAAAAGTATACGCTTGATGATTTTAAAATGGTTATTGATAAAAAGGCTACGGAATGGCTAAACACAGAACAAGCTAAATTTTTAAGACCAGAAACACTGTTTGGTAATAAATTTGATGGATACCTTAATCAACTAGCCAGCAATAAGCCCAATAATAAGCCCCAAAGCCAGCTAGATATGATTAAAAATCTGTTAGGAGAAGATGATGGAGCAGAAACAAACATTAAAGATACTAGCACCATTGATACTAGCTTTTTCTAGATCGGGAATGAATGAGGATAACATGAACCTGTACGCAACGGTTTTGTCGGAGTTATCGGAACATGAGCTAAAAGCTGGCGTTTTAAAGTGTATGCGTACATGTAAATTCTTCCCTAGTATTGCTGAAATCATGGAAGTATCTAATGAAATGGTACAAGTTGCCACAAAAACAAAAGTTAAATCACCGGATGAAGCATGGAATGAAGTCCAGAAGCAGATGCAAGAAGCATTCGTCTATAAAGAACCTAAATTTTCAACACAAGAGATTAAAACGGCAGCTTTAGCAATGGGATGGATTGGACTATGTGAAACTCCTACTGACCAAATAGGAACGGCTAGAGCACAGTTTTTACGAATGTATGAAAGCGTATGCAAGCGTAAAAAAGAAGATCGTATAAATAACAACGTCATTCAGATAATGGGCGGTAAAAATAAAACGGCAGAGTTGGTTGGTAATGTAACTAAAAAGATTGGAGGAATAAAGTAAATGAATACCTATGAAATAGTATTTAACTATGATGGTCACACGAGGAATGTTAGTGCTGAAACAGCTGGTAAAGCTAAATATAATTTATTTTTAGAACTGTCAGATTGTTTTAATTGCACATTTAAAGAATTCTTAGGATTTATAAAATGTAAAGCATTAGGTAAATTCAAACCAAAAGATTTATTTGGCGATAAAGAACAATTTGACAGGATGAAAGGAATGCGTGATATACCTTTTGCTTACATGGGAATGAAAATTGAAGTTTGCGGTAAGATGGGGACTATTGTTGGTAGTAATAGAGGGCTAAACCTTAATGTAGTTAAGGACGGAACATGTTATATAGACAATTGCCACCCATGGTATAAAACAAAATATTTTGATAGCAAAGGAAATGTTATTAGAGAATATGGAGCATAATTGCTTACTAAGGCGGTGATAAAAATTGAAATACCTAAACTCACAAGGCATAAATGACTTAGGCGTAATGGGATATATGTGCGGCAATCTAAAAGAAATGCGGTCCAGAATCGACAAGGATTGGTCGGCAGAAACCAAACGATCTGTAAGTATGGCAGTAACCTATACCGACAAGGCGTACATATCAATTTGCAGTGAACTTGATAAGAAACAGGGTAAATTGCTAGTTAATAGATTAAATTCGTGGAAAACTGCAAAGATGCACATCATCAGAAAAGGTGAAGTTAGAAACGATGTGCGAACGGTAGAAGTGGAACGAGACGATTTTTATAAACTAGTTGAATATTATGTGCAAGAATGTTGCAAAGGTTGCCGACAGCCAGATAAATGTAGTTTGCGAGACATGTTTATAAAGTATGATGTGCCGATCAGTGAGGATGGCGGTAAATGCCCATATTGGAATGAGGGAGGTAAATAAAATGAAAATAATTACATTATGCGGTTCCACAAAATTTAAAAAAGAATTTGAAGATGCAAACAGAAAATTAACTTTACAGGGAAATATGGTTTTATCAGTTGGATTATTTGGACATGCAGATAACATTGAATTAACTACAGAAACAAAAGAAATGCTAGATAAGTTACATATAGAAAAAATAAAATGTTCAGATGAAATATTTGTTATTAATGTTGGTGGATACATTGGTGAAAGTACGATGAATGAAATTAATTATGCTAAATCAATAGATAGGGTTGTAAATTATTTGGAGGTAAATAAATGATCGATAAAGACCTAAAAACAATAGCAAATCATTTTAAATATGATAATCAAAAGTCAAAGACAATAGAAGAAGCAGAAGAATTTTTGGAAGCTTTAGAAGAATATCATAACAATAAAAATGTTAAAAATTTAGAACATTTAACAGAAGAAATAGCAGATTTAGAAATATGTTTATCACAACTTAAATATTTAATTGGAATTAATCAATATGTTGAAGAAGTTAAGCAACAAAAAATCCAGCGAACTCTAGAAAGAATAGAAACAGGGTACTACAGTAAACCATAAAATAAAACATACCCCACCTAGTTTCCCCAACATCAAACAAAATATGCACGACTAGCATACTTATATGGACGAGCATAAAATAAGTGATTTAAAACTAATTTGAGGTGAAACAAATGAGTGAATTACAACCTAAAAGTAATGATATAAAAATATGGAGATATTACCTACCTAACACTGAAAGGAAAGGTTGGGGAATATTCATTATCGATGAAAAAGGATATTTCTCGGCGGTTACGGACTACGGTAATTATGCTTTTATGTGGAGTAGTTTTGGCAGTGATGATTTTAGAGAATTTGTAATTGAAATATCAAATAATCCCGGTTATGTACTAGGAAAAGTCGCGAAAAAAGAATATGACGGAGAGCAAACATGCAAAGACATAAAAGAATTAATTATTGAATTACGTAGGGATGGTAGCTTTGCAAAAGAAGAAGCACGTAGAGAATGGGACTTGCTAAAAGATAACGAATGGCTTGAAACAGATGTAAATTTCACAAGATTTTATGATGAAACGGAAATTGATGATGTTTGTGAATTTTATCGTAAATCATACGGATTAGATGAAATGGAATTTGCTAAAGAATTATTACCTAGATTAGCGGAAGAAATAAAGAAACAACTTCAAAGCGAGGTTAAATGATGAAAGATTGGAAATGTGTAGCTTGCGGTTGCGAAATAAAAGTAGAAGATGATTATGAACCAGAATATTGCTGTAGTGGTAAAGATTGCGGCTGTATGGGCAGACCGATCAATCCAGAATTTTGTAATGAATGTGAAATAAAAATATTTGGAGAACAAGCAATAAAGGAACGTGATAATAATGAATTACACAATACCTAAATCAAGACAACAAGTGATAGAAATATATAACGATTTAATGAGCAGACCTATTATATATTACACTAAGTATGACATGTTTATCGGTGCGTTGTGTGAATGTAGCGATAAAGAGTTTAAAGAATATAATGCCAATGATAAAGATGACCGGAATAATTGCAATATATGTGATAGTTTTTATTTTGATTGTGATAACTTTGCCGATTGTAAAGACGTTTACTATGAAATATTTAGCAAGCGTTGGAATGAATAGGAGCTGATTAAATGAGCGAAATACAAACTGCAATAAACTACATAAAAATTCAGATAAAAAACAATGAAGATAAATTGATGGATTCTAGCATTAAGCAAGCGTATAAAACTATATTATTAGCGTTAAAAAAACAAGTAGCGGTGAAAGTAATTAAAAGAAAACACTCACTATCTGGTTGTATTTGTACAATTTGCTTAGCTGAACTAAATGGGGATGAAAAATATTGTAAATTTTGCGGTCAAAAAATTGATTGGAGCTGATTAAATGAAATACAGTGATAAATTAGTAGACCAGTTGATTGAAACAATTGCCAATGATGAAGATATCCCACTTTGTCCAAATGATGCTGGAATAGAAAAACAAGGCGAATGTGATGGAGACTGTAAAGAGTGTTGGCAAAAATCATTGGCAGGTGAGGATGAATGACAGTAGATGAAAGAAAAGATTTATTATATGCATTAGCATCAAACTATATAATTGAAAGCGAAAAAACGAAGTATATAACAGAGAAAACGCAACTAGCTATACATATGCAAAAGGTGTATTAGTTGGGGCATGTATGGCATTTGAATTAGATATGAAAGAAGATGACGATAGTTTAATTATAATCAGCGATAAAAAGAAAAAGGTTATATGTAAATTTCGCAAAGGAGATCATTTTGATGATAGATGAATTATTAACCGTGTTTTTAACAGCAATTAAAATACTAACAACAGTAATATTCCTAGCGTACATTTATTGCAAATTTGGCGAGTATCAAGAGCGTAAAAAGTACAAAAAGTTTGGCAGTGAAACGAAGGATAGGATCATGAGAACGATTGTGAAGAGGTGAGGTAATTGGAAATTCCGGATATAGAAAGATTTAAGAATATGACTATTGATGAAATGGGTAGGATTGGTGCAGAACAATGTATCAATGAATTGATTGAGTACATAGAGCAATTAGAAAAACGTGAAAAAGCACTAAAAAGATTATTAAGTATTTAAAATAGTAGGTGAAATAAATGCTAAGAGATCATGATTTGAAAAATATGATTTACAACCTAGAAGAACGAAAAAACATAGACGTAGTACAATTTTCTAAAAATGCAGTAGCAGAGATATTGTCATATTTAAATGAGTTGCAAGACATTAGAAAGAAAGTGATCGGTAATGATTAACCAGTCAGCAATAGAAGCACAAGCAGAAAAGTTAAAGATAGAGACAAACATGGAAATAATCGCAGTTTACACAGAGTTTGGCAGTGTTCAATATTTCCCAGCAAGCACGAAGTTAGCGGAAGGTTTTGAATTGCTATATGCGACGAAAGAAAGTGAGGACAAATAAATGGAAAATCAATGGACATTTAACAGCCAAGAAGAGGGTATGTGGGGTTATGATGAATTTAGTACAAAAAAAGAAGCGATTAAAGCAGGCATAGAATACGCTAAGGATGAAAAATGGGGAAATTTATATGTAGGTCAAATAAAGCAAGAACCAGTACCTTGCTGTATTGATATAGACGGCATAATTGAATCGGTTGGCGAGTCTATAGACGAAATAGATAGTGGCGACTCTGGATATTCAGAAAATTTTTTCAACAGTTTAACCAATGAACAAGAGATAGATTTAGAACTAATGCTAGAAGAAACATTTAACAAATGGGTTGAAAAGCACAATATCAAATCACAGGCTTTTACAATTAAAAATGTTACAAAAATAAACTTATTGGAGGAAAAATAATTATGAATAAAGTAATCCTAGTTGGTCGTCTAGCACGTGATCCAGAAGTACGCTATACACAATCAGGCAAAGCAAATGCTACTTTTACATTAGCGGTAACCCGTTATGGTAAAAATAATGAAGCTGACTTTATAAATTGTGTAGCGTGGGAAAAATTGGCTGAAATTGTTGGCAATAATCTGCTAAAAGGCAGCCAAATCTTAGTTGAAGGTCGCATTCAAGTTCGTAATTATGAAACACAAGACGGTCAAAAACGTTATGTGACAGAGGTAATCGCTCAAAATATTGAGTTTATGGGCAGTAAACAATCAAAACCGAGTGATGGACAAGCAGATAATAGTGGGGCAAATTCGTTCGGTAGTGAAATTATTCCAGACGATACCGATATACCTTTTTGATCTATAAAATTTAAGGAGAGATTTAAGATGGCAACATATTTAGAAATAGATAAATTTTTAGAAGATAATAAATTAACAAGAGATGAATTTGATAAAATTGTAAGTCAAGTTCGTAAAGTTAATTGGAAATTAGATAAAATCCTAAAAGACTCAGGAAAGCATTGGAGCGAATTAAACTCACATCTTTTGCCACAAATTATTGATTTCTATATAGAAACTAGTGCATGTTAGGTAATTAAACTATGAAAACACAGCAAACTTTAGAACTTGAAAAATTAATCTATAGCCATACGGTGAAAATGGGGACGTTCGGCTGCTTTGAAGTGTCAATTGGATGGTTTGGAAACGGTGGACGTGTAGACTATATGACTTATGATACGAAAAATGTTATTAGGTGCTATGAAATTAAAGTTTCTAAGTCAGATTTTCATAGCAAAAACGGTCATAATTTCGTTGGTGATTTTAATTATTATGTTATGCCAATAGAGTTGTACGAGCAGGTAAAAGACGAAATACCAAAGGAAATAGGCGTATACACAAAACGAAGATCAGAATATGGATTTGATGATTTTGTGTGTATAAAAAAACCAAAACGTAATAAAGAGGTTGACAAGGAAAATTTAAAATCATACATGATACGGTCGTTATCACGCGATGTAGAAAAAGCAATAAATAGTCAAGATGTTGATTTATTGACTAGGCAAAGAACTCGTATTTCTAGACTAGAAAGAGATTTAACAACCGAAAAGAGTCGTCATAGTGAATTTAGGAATAAGGTTTATTGCAAGTATGGGCGTGAAGCTTATAGAGAATTAGCATAAGGAGTGATTTAAAATGATTAAAACAGAAGAAGAATACTGGAATGAACGGTATAACCAAGAAGAGTTCCAAATGAAAATTTATTATCAAGATATCGGCTATCAAGCAACAAGACCAAGCACAATTTACAAACCAAATTTAACAATTGACGGCAATATGTGGTGCGCGTTGTACGGTGACAATTTACAAGAAGGTGTCGCAGGATTCGGAAAATCACCAAGTAAGGCATATGAAGATTTTGATAAAAATTGGAATGAAGAATTGAAATAAATAAAAACGCAGGGGACATTCCCTGCAAAGGTGGCAATTAAATGAGTAAAATTAATAGCAAGAACAAAGGCAAGCGGGGAGAATTATTGCTTGTAAAGGCATTAAAAGAACATGGATTCGATTGCAGACGTACACAGCAGTTTTGCGGTAAGGGTGGAGAATCAGCGGATGTGATCGGATTGCCAAAAATACACATTGAATGTAAATTTGTTGAAAAGTTAAATATTTATGATGCGGTAAATCAAGCTAAAAGCGATTGTAGTACAGGTAATTTGCCAGCAGTATTCCATAAGCGGAGCAATTGCGAATGGCTTGTAACAATGCCGTTAGAATTTTGGATTGAGTTATATCGTGAGTATTATAGCGGATTATTAAATAACACAACATCGACAAAGGCGGTGTAACCATGGATTTCATGATAGTTGTTGGGTTAGTGCTATATTTTAGCTTTACGGTTGGAACAATAGCTAATTTTGTTATCAATCACAAAATAAAAAATATTAAACTTTTATATGCTTTTATTGCTCCGTTATGGGTGTTTTCTAGATATCCATATTGGATTGATATCATGGGGAGGAAATTAAAAAAAATGAATAACAAACTGCTAGAACAATTTAAAAAAGGTGAAGTAATATTATATACACCTACATTCGAAGATTTTAAGGCATTGATGGAATGGTGCGATACACAAAATATCAAATGGTGTGATGGTGATAAAGCAATGTATAATATGTCGATAATATTTGAAGCAAATAAAGATTTTACGCAAGGTGTAGAAAACAATACAGATGGAATGGTTTTTATCTCATCGAGTTATATTAGATTTAATAAAGCTACTTTTACAGCAAGCGACCTACAACAAGACAAACCAACATTTACAAAAGACGATTTAAGGGTTGGGATGATTGTTGAAATGAGAGATGGCGATAAAGGTGTAGTACAAAAACAAATAATCGCAAGTATCGAGCAAGGACATTGTTATCAAATCAATAGTTATGACGTTAACTTGATACACCAATCGTTAACCGAAGATATGGACATAGCAAAAATCTACACAACCAACAACCTAATCGAAGTGCTGAACGGTAATTATGATTCGCTTGAGTTAGTGTGGGAACGTGATGCTTTTGATTGGAGTAAAGTCGAAGCAGATTCAAAAATATTAGTTAGTATGGACAATATAAAATGGGAAAGAAGGCATTTTGCAAAATATGAAAATGGTTTAATATATGCATGGCATAATGGATATACATCATTCACAGCACCTTTAGAAAATTATTATGATTTTTTTAGTGCGTGGAAGTTCGCTAAACTCTACAAAGGAGACAACACTAGCATATGAAAAATAAACTAATATTATGCAAATCATGTGGCAACTGCAAATATCAAAATATATGTACAGAGGGCAAAGTAAGTAACGGTCAAACCTATAATAAGTTTGAATATTGCGATAAGTTTGCGGTAAAACGTGGGGAAATTGGGAAATTCGATTATTGAGGTGGTTGAATGGATAATTTTACATTATTTTTAATAACAGCGATTGTACTACAATTCATTCTTATTTGGTATAAAAATGGTGTTATAAAAACATTATCAACTGAAATAGATGAAAATAAAATTGAAATTAAAGAACAAATAAAAGAAAAACAATATTATTACAAATTAGCTAAGTACCTATGGGATGAATATAGACCATATGAAATATTCCCTTCCAAATTTGCTAGAAATATTGATGAAATGAGTAAATGGAGCTGATCGAATGGCAATAAAAAAAGAGATAAAAGCATATGTTGAGTGTGAATTGCGTGATTATTTGCAGACAATACGCGATTTAGGCGAAGAACGGCAACAAATTATTTATAACTCACCTGCATTTGATGATAGTGGTATTCGAGGTACAGATATTAGTAGGACGTGCGAGAAAAAGGCATTACAGTTAATTACTAGTAAGCGAATTAAACAAATAGAACGGACAATAGCTGCTATACAATCGGTACTTAACGAACTAACAGAAGAGCAGTACAAGTTAGTAGTATTAAAATACTGGACTAAGCCACAAACCAGAACTGATGAAGGAATAGCCAAGGAATTAAACATTGATAAGAGAACCATGTATAGATGGACAAATGTGATTATATTGGCTGTCAGTATTGAATTAGGATTAGTTGATAATTTAGAATGTCAAAAACATGTCACTTTTAGGGGTGCGTAATGTAATAAAATGATAGTGTGAAGAGTTGTAGAAATACACTTTTAATACATTTGGACATGCCAAGGCGTACCGGCAGAGTAGCATCTCATTAAAAAGCGGTTGGGCATGACAACGTTTTGCGCGTGTGGGGCAAACGTAATAATAGATTGGTTAAGCAGACAATAACGAGGGTTAGAGAAGTAATCTGAACGTAAGTAGCTAAAAGCATTTACGAAGTGCAAAATACGAAATATAGGATGAAAATCCTGCCTAACCAATCTAAAATACAATATATCATTTATTATCAGACTTGAAGGGTAAGAGGCAACCGAAGGTAACGAGCGCGTGGCTCACGATTACCGCCTAAATGATATGGTTGCCTGCCGTGTACCAATGGAGTGCTCAGAGCTGAAAGGGTGGGGAAACGGCATAAAGAGAGACTTAGTAATAAGGTGGCTCAATTGAGAGACTGATTTACGGGTGGCTCAGATGCTTGGCGGTGATGCTTAAACCGCCAACTAAATAACGTTCTTATACTTGATAGGCATAAGGATAATAGGGTGTGGCGTGAATAGGTAGACGCTAAATAATGGTCAAGGGATGGCTAACGCTCAAGCCTATGCTGGAAGACAGGTCGGGTAAATAGCCGGAAGATAGGGTTAGCCAATAAATTGCGTGAAAATCATAAAACCATTTATCCTCTGTAAAGAGTGCCGACTAACGCGCAAATAATCTCATGTAAGGTGCAAATCCTTACCACTCTAACAACACAAAAATCCGAAGCTAATAACTTCGGCTTTTAAAAAATATGCAAGTGGCTGCACTGTGGGAAGTGCCAGGAACAAATTCCGAATTTAAACTATTTGGTGGAAACAGGAAAATTGGTTCGATTCCAACCGCTTGCATCAAAACAAAAACATGTATGTTTGGATACATATAAATATAAATAAATTAAAGGATGTGCTTAACGTGAATACAGAAGAATACAAACAAAAAGCAGAAGAACTGCAAAAAGCGTCTTTACCATTGCTAGGATTTTTAAATAAATATTATCATCCTCATGCTTACGCAATAGTAACAGAGGGTAGAGTTGAAATAATTAGCGGTGAAATGTCGACTGGTTTGCAGGTTTGTGATTAAATAATAGAACAAACAAAAAGCACCCTATAATAGGGTGCTTTAACTTTTAGGAGGATGAAAATGTTAATAGCATTATGTATTTTGATATTGATGTACAACGTCAAGTATCTAGTAAACGGCATAGGGTTGTATAGAACATGCAAAGAGTACTTAATAAAGGCTACTGAGTTTAATATCGATAAAATAAATGGCGATTTTATGGGTAGAGAAGAAGAACAGAAAAACAGCGTAGATTTAGTAGTGATTTTTATCTATTCGTTTACAATGATGGTTATCGAAACTGTATTGTTTACATATCTGTTTGATTATGATTTTTATAAATACCCGACAATCATATGCATCATACTGACTTGGTTACCATTATTTAAAAAGTCGATAGCGCCAAAAAACAATGATCTGGATGGGCTGATTGTTTATAAGGCGAAACTAACATCAACGCTTAATGACAAGCGTACTAAATACGGTACAATGTCAGCCGTAATACATACTGCTTACTATATTTATATATTGCAATTAATTAGCACCTTTTGATAGGTGCTTTTTAAATGCGTAGAAAGGAGACAAGTAATGCAACACAGACAATGCAATGAATGCTTTCATTATGACAGCAAAAACGATAGATGCAAAAGCCAGTCGCCTTGCTTAAGATGCTCTGGATTTGACCCAATTAATGTATGCCATAGCGAGTTTAGTAAGCATGGTAAAAAAGAGATTGTTGGCAAGGTTTAGGGTAAAGAAAAAGCCCCTATTAAGGACTTAATCGTAGAAATGTATTTAATTCAGCATTTTGTTGGCGTTAACAATATGGTTACATAGGATTATATGGGCATTTAGTAGGTCTTGGAACACATCTATCAATGGGGTTAATGAAGTAATCTGTTTGTTCGTTAGTTATAGTACAAAAACTTATTCCAAGCCTTAATTGCAATTCATTTCCACCATCAAAATAAATGCAATCAGCGCATGTTTTTGGCACATTTTTACGAATTGCTCCACGTTTAACACTCATATTATAAAACCTTCTTTTGTTAGTTTTGTAAAGATGACATTTAAAGAAAAAGCAGGGTATGTTTTAGAATTAATAGGATACTTTTTATATAAATTGTACCAGTATCTAGGTAGTGTATTAACGGTTTGCATATCTCCCAAATCCCATTGTTTCCCTTTTGATTCCATTTCTTGTTTACATTTATTTGCCATACCTTCAGCACATTTAGTGAGAATTTCTTGTTTAGTCATCTTGATCGCTCCTTTAATTTACCTGTTAAATATATTATATACAATTAACACGTATTTGTAAACATAAATATTGTAATAAGTGCAAATTAGTTGTATAATATATTTAAGGATGGTGATTGAATGATAAAGATAAAATTATCCGACTTATTAGGAAAGAATAAAATGACTCAAAGAAAGTTATCGAAAGACACAGGCATACATCCAAGTATTATTGGTGCGTATTACCACGAAACAGTTTTACGCATGGATAAACGGCATATAGATGCGTTTTGCAAGGTGTTTAAGTGCGAGGTTGAGGATTTGATTGAGCATAGGGAGGATGAGGAGTAATGGCAAAGTATAAGTTTTATGCATCGACTGGTTATGTAGGTGCTGAAAGAGAAGATATTGTAGAGTTACCAGATGATTATACGGAAGAAGATATCCAAGAAGAATTTGATGCATGGTTAGGCAATAATGTTGAATTAACTTGGTATAAAATGGAGGGTAAAGAAGATTGACTAAAATATATAGAGAAGGTCAACCGTGTGAACATATAGGTTGCTTGTCACACAGAACTCATCCATGCGAAGGTTGCGGCAGAACTGAGGGAAGAGGAAATGTTATTATAGATGATGCAGGGAACGTTAAACGGATGATAAACGATTACTGGAAGGTGAAATAAAATGACTAATAATGAAATCATGAATATTCCGGCAGGGCGTGAACTTGACAGGGTGATTGCTGAAAAAGTATTTGGATATGAAACGCAAGAAGGCGGCAATTGGTGTAAATGCAAAGATAAAGAAGGTATCATTGAGTTATTAAATTACAGCACAGATATGAACGATGCGATGGAATTAGCTAGACATTTTATAATACAAGGCAAGTTTATATTAAACTATCTTAAAAGTGCAGATCGTGGCAAAGGTTGGCACTGCAATATAAACGATCATCATGTACATGGATGCCAAACACCAGCAGGAGCGATTTGCAGAGCTGCGTTAGTTGCGGTGATGGGGGATAGTGAACAACATGTCTAAATATTTTACATTTAAAGTTAAAGCCGAGGGTACTGTTATGCTGGGTATATATGCCGAGAATGAAGAAGATGCAAGAAATAAAATTAATGATGGTAGCTGGACTAAAGAATTTGGCGAAGATATATCTTATGACACCGAAGGTGGCGAATTGATAAATATAGAATAGTTAACTAAGTCACCTTAATGGTGGCTTTTTTATTTGGAAGAAGGTGAATATATGCGTATCGGAACTAAAAAGTTTGCACTTAATATAGATATAAGAAAACATCCTGTTAAGTGGCATGATGGAAAATATACGGTAATGATATGGCTAGATAGGTCAAACTGTATGCAATGGTGGACGTTTATACCGAGTAGTAAGCCGTATATGGGGTGGATGTGCTTTATTCGGAGAGAGTGGAGAAATTTAAGGTTGTTGGTTAGGTAAATAAAAAGAAAGAAGGTTGCTATATGCGTAATCAGCAAGAATGTAATATCATGACGATTATACAAAAACATAGAGATAGAGGAGATTCGTTTGTTGAAGAAATTAGAGAGTTATTTGCAGATGAGGATAGAGACAACATTCAAAAGTTAGAAAGTAAAAGGGATATACTTAAATTAAAAATTGAAATAGCCGAACTAGAAAAATAATTAGGTAAATAAAAAGAGCTACTTTGCGGTAGCCCTTAGGTGTTGGATGTATTCTTTGATTTTTAAATCCTCTTCGGGAGTTACATAGTAATTATGTTTGCTTCTGCCAGTAGATTTGCGACCTTGCCCTCTACCAGCACCACCTTGACCAACAGGGTTGTTTCGGCAATCTAAGCCGTAGTTAACGAGTGAGCAGGTTTCGCAATCACCGTTGTTTTGAGTGCAATATTGCTTAATCATTGCTTGTTTCCTCCGCGTATTTTTCTATTATTGGTTTAAAGTACTTTTCTTCGGCTTTTTCGCGCGCTTTTATTGCATCATCAACAAAATCATGAAGACCTAAACTTTTCATTTTACCTTGAAACGTTATATACGCATACCATTTATTAGATTTATTACTCCAAGATACGCCTTTATGTCCGCTTGTATTATTTATCCTAAGATTGGCATTTAGACTACTTATTTTTGTATCTTCAATAAGATCGCTTGTTACATTTTTTATACATTGTTTTTTATGTTCGCATCCACAACTTGTTGTGTCTCCACGCAATAAGTTTATTGCAGTTGTTATAAAAACATTGCCACAGCCACAAATACAAATCCATTCCAAATTACTGCCTTTTTTAGTGCCATTCATTGCTATAGCGATAGATTTGCCAAAAGTTTGTCCTGTTATATTTCTATGTTTTGCACCTCTATAATTACCTACTGGCATCATTTCTACAACTCTTTTTTGAGCTTCGATATATAATTCCGTTATTCTTTGCCTGATTGCTATAGCATCCTCTTGCTTGTTGTAAAACCCTAAATAAATATTAGTTTTATTAACACTTATTTCTGCTCTGTAGCCATCTCCTTTAATGTTCTTATATACCCCTGCACATTCTTTGCCTTTATTAGCTTTCCCCACCCTTGACATACAGCTGCATGAGGTACGCCTAAAAAATACATGGTTATAAATAACTTCTTCTTTTCCACAAACGCATCTACTTAGTACATGGCTATCGTCAATTATTTTAATAGCTTTTTGGTATCCAGAAATTTGCCCAATTTTTACACTGTACCTAAGTTGTTTAGGGGGCAGACCGTTTTTCCTCCTTTGAACGATTTCTTGGGTTTTTTTGTATTTTTCTTTTTTTCTGCACACTTCGCATCGCGTAGCGCTTCTTCCGCCGATGAAAGTTTCGCTACAATCAATACAAGTTTTTTCTTTTTTTATTGTCCGTTCATCCGTCATTTTACGATTTTAAACTCCTTAATAATTGGTTTAAGTATTTAATCTCGTCATCAAAATCACGCCCACTAGCTTCTTTTTGCAATTCAATTAATTTATCTTCCGATAATTCAGTGGATAATTCTTCGTTTTCCTCCATGATTGCCAAGAGTTCTTTCCACCATTCAAAAGTTTCTGTATCCATTACGTATTCTTGTAAATTCTCATCATAATTTAAATCGCCCATATTCCCGATAATATCATTGGCGCAGTCACAACCAGATTTTAAATCAACCATTCTTAATTCTTTTAATTCTCCAGTTACTAATACTTTCATTTTATTTTCTCCTTATCAGCCGAAACCTTGTTGTTTCTGTCACTGTATCTCTTAACCTTGATTTAAGTATACCATAATCATTATTGATTTACAACCCCCAAAATCAAAATAAATATATTAATTTAAATAAATATTTGGAGGTGATTTTGTGAGTAACGAATGTAAAAGATGTAATGGAACAGGGCTAGTGCAGATGGTAAACGCATTTGGGATACGGGCTAAAGGATTAGAGATATGCCCAGTTTGTAATGGCAAGAATGCGGATAAGATACCGACAGCTAAGTTGCCGGATATTAATATAGGTAGGTGATAACGTGAACAGAATAATCGCAATAGGTGACATTCATGGTGAGTATGAAGCGTTTATCAAATTACTTCATGATGTTAAATACGATTACAAGAATGATAAACTAATATTACTTGGCGACTATATAGATAGAGGGAAACAATCTAAAGAAGTCTTAGACAAGGTAATGAGTTTAGTAAGTAACGGTGCAATTGCTTTGCTTGGCAATCACGAAGATATGATGATCGATTCCTTTATTAATGACAATTATCACTTGTGGCATAGCAACGGAGGGGATAAAACACATAAACAGTTAAACGATAAAATCGTATACAAGTATCTGCATTTTATTAAAAGTCTTCCGATTAGCTATGAATTGGACGGCTTTTTCTTTTGTCATGCCGGAGTTGATTTTAGCAAACCAATAAAGCAACAATCAAAAGACGATTTGCTTTGGATTAGAGATGAATACATATTCAATAAAAACACTACTGATAAGGTTGTTGTGTCAGGGCATACACCAGTACAGATGATTAAACAAGCATTAAGCATTAAACCAGAGTCGACACCGATATATGGTGAAGATAAGATATTCTTAGATACAGGTGTTGCTTATGGCGGTAGGTTGACAGCTATGGATGTGCTGACTAAACAATATTGGCAAGTGGAGATAAAGAGGTGACAACATGGCATTGAAATGTAAGTGTGGAGGAGTCTTAAAAAGAATAGCAATTGATTGTTATCAGTGTGAAATATGTGGGATAAAACAAGCTATTGGCTTTCTAAGTATAGATAATAATCCAATAAATAAGCTTGAAAAAATAAAGCCTAACACAAACAATCAGTACGATGATTTTATTAAAGACATGAATAAGCGAATAACAGAGAACTTAATGATACGAGGTGATTTATTTGGCACTAGATATAGACAATAAAACCAAATCTAAACAATATTACAAAGCATACATTGACTACCAGATAGGTAACTATACATACGAGCAGTTAGCTAAAAAGTACAAAGTTAGTCCGGCAAGTGTGAATAGTTGGAGGACTAGATATTGGTCTAAATGGGATGCAATGCAAAACGAGCAAACAGACAATGCGACAATGCAAAACACTGGCGATATAATGCAAGGCAATGCGGATGTTACGCAAGAGCATGGCGTTAGGCTAGATATATCAAGGACTAAAGAGATGTATGTACCTATCGTTACTAAGCAGATCAATGATACTAATCCAGCATTGGTATATGAGAGTTATAGCCGTGATAATCTACCAGAGATAAGTGATAGAGAAGCACGGTTTGTTGAAGAGTTCTTAATAGACTTAAACAAGCAGGATGCAGCTATTAGAGCAGGCTATAGTGTACAGAGCGCAGCAAGTCTTGGCAGTAGGTTATATGATAGACCAGATGTTAACGCTCACATACAAGTTGCACTGGCAGAGAGACGCAAGAGAAGCGGTATAAATGCTGATACAACACTAAGAGAACTAGGTAGAATTGCATTAGCTAATCCTGCTCGTATAGTGGGAAAAGATGGAAGTATATTAGAGAGTGCGAGTGATGATGACCTCGCGGCAATCCAATCAATTAAAGTAAAAGTAACGCCATGTAAGGGCGGTGGAGAGATAACTGAGCGCGAAGTAAAGTTCCACGATAAGACCAAAGCCATTGAACTATACATGAAAGCAAGTGGAATGTTAGTTGATAAGAAAGAGATTAACATCACGAACAAGGTTGAACTAATGTCAGATGAAGATAGACGTAACCGCATAAAGCAGCTACAAGAAGAAATGGAAATTGATGCCAGCTATACGGAGATTGATTAGTTAGTTTTGTACACTAGTAATGGACTATTGCTGCATTGTTAGTAGTACATGCCAACAACCGTTGATATTACTGTATTTATCTAGTTAACTTTTATGTAATAGTTAATCTAAAGCATAGATGTAGTGATATTATTGCCATATGCTTACATATACGCCCCGTCATAAATTGTGAGAGATTGCAATGCGTTGCGTGCTTCTTTACGATCTGAGTAACTACAAAAACTACTCACGCACAAAACTTTTTCAATCTGATAAACTTTTATAGTAATTCTTTCGTTTTTGTCGCCGCTTGTCACAGACATACTAAACCAAGTTTTCTATATATAAATAAAATTTTCAAAAAATATACACGTGTGAAGAAATTTTAGAACAAAAGGAAGTTAATAAATGTTTGATTCATTATCATTAATATATATTATCATTGCTGTTGTTTGGTATTTTTCTTTAAAAATAAGCTACTATTTTGGCAAGGCAAAAGGATATAAAGATGGTCATTTTGATGGTACTAGGAATTATTACGATTTTAATCATGATGAATAACCACCGTCATTTACTTAAATTCCACAAACTTTTCTCAAAAACAACATTCAAAATTTTATTTTTAAAAATTACTACGCATGAAGCGAATTTACAAATAAAGGAATGATTAATATGTCAGATAACAAAATCAATTATTATTCATTTAAATATGAAGATAAGGATAGCCTATTTACGTATGTGATAGTAACTTTAGAAAAAGATATATTATACTTTGACCTATTTAAGCATAAAGGAGACAAGCAGTTGTCAAAAACATTAAAGTTTAACTACGAATATTTTAAGCATAAATTTAAAAATGGTTACTGCCAACATTGCATGTTTAAATTCGGTGAGATTTTACCGCAAAGTATAAAAGAATGCTATGTGGGTGGTAATGTTTATCCTGTACGTGTTTACAAGACATGCCCTCACAATCATGTTATTGGATAAGGGGTGATTTATTTGTCTAGTGAAAAATGGATTAAATGCGAAATATGCCAAGATGAAGATATGGAAGAAAACATGTTTAAGTGTGAGGTTTGCGGTAGAATAATTTGTGATTGCTGCTATTTCAGTACTGGTGAATGCAAAGACTGCTTCAATAAGAGATGGGAAAACATTAATTAGAGCGATAGCGAAAGATAGAACTTAGGTATTAAGAAAGCGTTTACAAGGGAAAATACTTACGAAACCATACGGTATATGGTTTGATTGATGTTTTTACACTCCCTGATAATCAGGGAGACTATTGAGGTCGAAAATGGATAAAAATTTATTAGCTTTTTTAAATAAAGAGATAAATGTTATTAAAACAGAGGTGATTATATCAAGAGAACCAACAAATAAAGGAACTGAGTTAATTCACTTCTCTGTCGGAGAAAAAGAACTATATCAAGTCTGGAAAAACTCCAATGATAATAACGTTAAACCTAAAAGTACAGGAGGTAAAAAGCCTTACATAATGCTTATGGTACAAGAAGTAATTAAACTAAAGAAAACTAGTATTGAAAATATCGAAGAAGTTATTGGTTTTCTTGTACTGTTAGCTGAAAATATAGAATGGAATACAGGAAAGTTAATCAATAAGCGCAGTAAAAAGCCGCTTAAATATGTTGATTTACAAAAAACATATAGTGGTAGCAAATATAAGTTTGAAAAGACAATGAAAATACTGAAAAACAACGACCTTCTGACACATACGCCGGAAGGTTATTTTATTTCCAGCAAACTGATTAAAAAAGGGAAAATGAGCAAGGAGTGATATTTATGTTTGATTTAATAAATGCGATATGTTCTGTTATTGTTGCGTTTTGTGCTTTTAACGTCAATACAGACCGTGCGATTGTTTGTTTGCTTGTTATGATTTTAGCTACATTGTTACGGATAAATTTAAAAATTAAAGATAAGGAATGATACCATGCCTAAATTTGCAATTTATCCACCACTGGAAACTGGGTATTTTATTTTAAGTGCAAAATCAAGAGAAGATGCTGTCAAGGTAGTCATGTATGATTATGACTATAATTATTTTCAAATCCAAGAAGTAACCCCTAATATGGTTCCGTTAAACGAAAAGCATTTCGATAATGGCACAATGTATACAGAACAACAGGACGGAACTTATAAAGAGTTATGCACAATATCTGGTTGCGTTATTACATTTAAAAATTAAGGAGTGATACTATGATTAATTTTGACAACGGCTGTTTTTGTACAGTAGATGCCGATGGAAAACAAACAAAAATCGGAATTGCTAACGATATAAAAATTAGTGATAATGTTATTGGTTCTGATAATGGCAAACGTCCGATACTCACTAAAAAAGTTCGTGGAACGTTTAAGAATGTAAAAGTTAACAACGATTTTTTCTTATGGCTACAAATTGAGCATAGCCGTATGCTTAGACATATGTACGAGTTTATGGAATCGGTAAAAGCACTGAGGAAAGGGAGTTATCAATCATGATTAAAAAGACAATGTTCGCAGCTTCACCACTTGGCAAGGAAAAAGATTTTTGCGAAGCTATTGCTAAAGATATAGACGAAATTAAAAATGCAGGTTTAGAAGTAGAAATACACTATCAAGCAAGCACAGCAGGTTATTCAGCGATAATACTTGGTAAAGAAAAAATTGAACGCATACTAAATACCGCAAATAAAATAACTGATTCGTGGATAAAAACGGCATTAGAGAATAAAAACTCAGGAGGTAAGGGAGCTATAGACGAATAATGATCTATTCATACACCGAAACCGAGCTAAAAACACTACTAAAATCTCTTACTATCATCGTAGATACACGTGAGCAAGCCAATAATCACGTAATTGACTACTTTACCAAGAAGAAAATACCATACATAACAAAAAAATTAGATTACGGTGACTACTGTTGCTATATTGGAGCTAATCCAGAGTTGGGAATAATGAGAGATATGTATTTTACCGATACTGTCGTAATTGAAAGGAAAAATTCTCTAACAGAGCTATCAAACAACCTATCGAATGACCGTGAACGCTTTGTTAACGAGCTAATCCGCAAAGGAAATACAAAACTATTCTTAATGATCGAAAACACGCCAAACGGATACGGAGACATTCTGACACATAATTACCGTAGCCAGTACAATGAAAAATCTTTTATTGGCACATTAAAAAGTATGGAATCACAATACGATATACATATTAACTTTTTGTCGGACAATGAATTGTCTGGCTTTTTTATTTGGTCAACTTTATATTATGGAATTCGCAACTACTTGTTAGGGAGAGGATGAACTATGAAAAATCTTATTAATTGGGTTGTTAAAATAGTAGCAATTCTTGTTGTGTTATACGCAATTGACGTTTGGGCGTATATATTTAACAACCAACCGCCTACGTTCGGAGAATCAGCTATAATAATTTTACTTTTACAACTTATTTTGGATAAAAAGGAGTGACAACATGGACTGGAAACAACTAGTACTATCAAAACATGAAGTTATCGGCAACAAATGGGAGAAAATTTCATCTGAAATAGAAAAAGAAACAGGCGAGATTGTTAAACCATCCGCAATAAGGGGATTTATCAGAAATGAAAAAATGAAAGCAACTAAACCTGTCATAGAATCAAGTGATTTGCTTAAATTACTGGACAAGCCCCATGCAATAGACGAGTTGGTCAATAAAAGCGGATTGAGCAAACGCATTATATTGGCTCAGATTGAAGATTACAAAGATGCAGGATACAACATAGAAGAAATTGACGGTACATATCAATTATCTAAATATATTGTGCCAAAAGACAATGAATATTCTGCTGATTGGAACGGAAATAAAATTATAAAGTTTGGCGTCGTGTCAGATACGCATTTATGCTCAAACGATCAACAGTTAACGCATTTAAACTCATTCTATGACTTGCTTGTAAAAGAAGGTATTAGCGAATGCTACCATGCTGGAGATATTAGCGAAGGTGTTAACATGCGACAAGGACACCAATACGAGGTTTTTAAACAGGGGGTAGATCAACAGGCTAGATACATTATAGAAAATTATCCTGAAAGAGCAGAAATAAAAACATATTATATTACTGGGAACCATGACCATAGTGGAATTAAATCCGCAGGGGTAGATATTGGGCGGATGATAAACAATGAAAGAGAAGATCTGATTTATCTAGGTAAACAATCAGCACGTGTAATGCTTACGCCTAATTGTTCAATGGATTTAGTGCATCCTCTCGATGGAGCGTCATACGCAATTTCATATTCAACACAGAAATACATAGATTCTTTAAGTGGTGGCAGTAAAAGTTCAATTTTAATAATCGGACATCATCATAAATCGTTTATGCTACCTGTTTATCGTAATATTGCAGCATTTGAAGCAGGTACATTCCAAAAACAGACTAAATGGATGCAAGGGAAAAGGTTGGCCGCTAACGTGGGCGGGTGGATTTTAGAGGTTGAAGTTGATTCAGAAGGAACTATTAAACGCTGTAAGGGCGAATTTATTCCATATTACAAATTTATAGAGAACGATTATTAAGGCGGTGTAGCATGAAGCATAAAGTAATTTGTGTAGATTTCGACAACACTATAGCAAAAGTGACCAATTACCCTATAGTTGATGGATTGATACAAGAATCAAAAGAAATATTAACAAAATACCACGCTAAAGGTGGTCAAATAGTGATTTGGACATGCCGTACTGGAATTCACCTTCAAGATGCGGTTATTTTTTTGCGTGAAAATAATATACCTTTTGATTCGGTAAACAGATATTTACCTTGGCAAATTGAAGAATATAGAAATTCATTTCCAGACGTAGAACCAGACGGACGTAAAATATGTGCTGATATGTACATTGATGATAAAAACCCCGGCGGAATTGATTGGAATCTAATTAAAAATTTATTGGAGGTTGAATAACGTGGAAGAAATAAAGGGAGTATCGCCAGAAGCCGAAATAATTACTAATGAAAACGGTGGTATGCAATCAAAGACTGAATATGCTTTTCACTTATGCGACCCAATGGCACTTTTAAAACTTGCCGAAGTAATGCAAATAGGAGCAGATAGATACGAAAGAGATAATTGGAAAAAGATCGATGCTGAAAGTCATTGGAATCACCTAATAATTCATTTGATGGCATGGAAAACTGGAGATAAACAGGACGATCATTTAGGACATGCAATGGCAAGAATGATGATGCTGTTTACTATGGCTAACGAAGAAGAAAATAAAAATAAATAAATTTTTAAAACTACTTGATTTTACTAGATTCTTCTGTTAACATTACAGTATAAAAGTTAATCTAAAAAGGAATGGTAAATATGAATCCAAAAGGTAATGTCGCTACAGCAAATGCAATAAAAGATATCAACAAACTTAACGACATGAAAGATTGGCTACTCAAGCATAATGAGCGAGATTATCTTTTATTTGTACTTGGTATCAATAGCGGATTACGGATAACTGACCTGCTTAAATTAACGGTTGAAGATGTCAAAGACGGTTCAGTAATAATCAGGGAGCAGAAAACACATAAGACGAAACAGTTTGCATTGTCGGATACTTGTATAAGGGCTATTAATCAATATTTAGAAAACACAGGAATAAAGACAGGTACACTTTTCCCTAGTGCCAGCTGCAGAACAAGGGGAAAGCCGATCACAAGAGAGTATGCGTGGTCAATATTTAAAAAGGCTGCTAATTATGTTGGTATTACTGAAAACATTGGTACTCACTCTATGAGAAAAAGCTTCGCATATTGGGCATTAAGGAATGGCGTAGACATAGCTTTTATCATGGAGGCATTAAACCATTCAGACCTAGTTCACACAAAGCGATATATTGGCATCACTGCTGACGAATTAAACAACGTTCTGTATAAGAATATGAATCTATAGGGAGTTGATTACCATGGTATTAATACTAGCTATAATCCTACTGGTAATACTAAACATGTTAGGTGTTAAAGATGCGCCACATAGAGGGGCTAGATCGGGACAATTGAGAGCTAGAGGTTCTTTAAGAAAAATCACAGGTAATCGGAAGATGTGGCGATAAAATAAAAAAGAGAGCGAAATTAATCGCCCTCCCAAAATACAAATATTTTATTTTAATGCAGCTTGCAAAACTAACTTTATACCAGCGGCAAAACCATCATTAAATCCTCTTTGTTCGAAAAACGCAGCCATTTTATTAGCAGCTATATCAAGATCAGCCACAATATTCTTGTCGTGTGATGTTTCTTTTAACTTCTCAAATAAATCATAAGTAGTTTGTACACTATCCGAGACGATTTCGTCAATAGTCGCATCTTCTTTCGCCGGTTGAAAATCAACCAAGTTTTCTGTTATTGATTCTAATAAATTTCTAGCCATTATAAAATCTCTCCCTTAAATTTATATTAATTATTGTAAAACGCTTAATACTGATTCATTCCATTGAACTTGATAACCACTATGACCATTACGGGTATAAGGAATTTCTTCCCCATAGCTTTTCCCTTCATCGGTTAAACGCCAAGTATTATCTATCTTAGCTTGCAAGCCTTTATCAACTAGTAAAGCATTTGCCTTAATTGCAGATAAATTAATACGTTTGCCAATCTCAGTAGCGTTTAGGAATCCAGTATCGTGTTCGGCAGGTGGTAATAACTTCTTGATTGGTTCTAATTCTAAGCCAGTAGTTTTCTCCACCATAGCGATACACACTGATTGAGCAATTCCAATTTTGATACCTAGTTTCTTAGTAAGATATTCAGCGGTATCAAGTGCATCTTTTATCGCAGGCTTGATTCGTGGTATAATTTGTTTAGAACGTATTTGTTTAACACCGTTTGTGATATTGGAAAATTGCTTTTCAATCTCAATAAAGTAATTTCTAGCTTGTTCACCCCGTTCTGATTTTGAAACCATACAGAGCTTTTTAGCAAAGTCAATCGATAAGTAATGGTTAATTGATGCTTGTCCACCGCATTCTTCATTTATGAGGAATGGAAAATAATCAGATTCTTCAATTGCAAATTGGTTATCAGTAATATTGCTTTTGCACCATCTAGAATAATTTTTAGAATCAAGCCCTAAAAACTCATATAACTCTCTAGATGTGGTTTTACCTGCTTCGTTTACATTTATTAAACTATTCAATATAACAACTCCTTTGTTTGGTACTCAATGTACCTCTTTTGATTTAGATTATATAGGTACGATATGTACCTGTCAATATTTTTTTGGAGGAAATTATGAATTTATCATATAGACTTAGAGAAATTCGCAAAAAAAATAATATAAGTCAACAGGAGATATCTGCATTAATAAATGTTACTCCTAGAGCTTGGAGGTTTTATGAAACAGGGGATAGAGAACCATCAATTAAAGCATTAGTTATTTTAGCTGACCATTTTAATGTTTCGGTTGATTATCTAGTAGGCATGACAGACGATTCAACGCCATATAAATAATAAACGAAAGAAGATGAACGCATGCACGACTTGTGGGCAACATTATTTTTATTTTCTTTTATAGGACTGATAATAGGGCTATTTAAACCTAAAATTATGTTTTTAGGCAATAAAGATAAAACGCGAAAGCATGTTTTGAATTTATATGGAACTTTGACGTTAATATTTTTAATCTTTGATTCGTATACAATGCCACCGATTAATCATGACAGTACGATTAAACAGTCAAATGTAAGCAATAATGTTGCATCAATAACGACAAATAAACCTGTTAATAATTCCAAACAGGAATTTGATGCTTTTTATAATAATTTTAAAAAATATCATGATGGATTAGGAGACGCTTTTAGTAAACTACAAAACTCAATGGATATGATGGATAAAGGTGGGATAAATCCTACTGATTTTTACAATTATTTAAAAGCCACCGAAAATTTACTTTTGATTGCATGGTCTGATACTGATAAAATGGAAGTTCCTAAAGGATTAGATGATAGCCAAAGTAAAGAAGTAGAACAATGTATAAAATATTTGTCGCTTTCCGCATTGACAGGTAAAGAAGCTGTCGGTTCGTTAATGAATGTTATGAATAATAAAAATTACATGGAAAACAAAATGAATTTTGAAAATAATATTAAACAAGCATTGGCGGCACATAAAAACGCTGGTGAAAATATTGAAAAAGTTAAAAATGAGATATACAAACAAACCGCAAAATAAATAATTAAGCGGTTAAAGCAGGAATATATTGGCTTTTGTAGAAATATTATATAAAAATATCAAAGGATGTGTGTTGAATGAAAGTAGAAAGAGGTTATTTTGCAGTTGAAATATTATCTGGATTATATAAAGTTTTAGCCGTCATAGTATTGCTTATAGGGTTATTTGCTGGATTTACTGGTCATGGTATGGAGTCTTTTACAGGCTTATTTGGCGGTACAATTGGAGCTATGAGTATATACGCTGTCGGGCAATTGTTGACCATATTTATACATATTGAGGAAAACACTAGGCGTACAGCTAATTTACTAGATAATACGGAAGAAGAACCAGTCAAAAAAGAAAGCGATTATAGAGAAGGTTTTGGCGATAACGTTAAAAGCACAGATGAAACAAATGAGAAAGCCGTCTGAATAAGGAGCTAAATTAAAAATGAAAATCAAACAGCTAATCGAGAGATTACAAGCAATAAAAGATAAAGAACAAGTTGTAATAGTTCGAGATTGTGAAGGTTATACAGAAGCAACCGAGGTAGATATTGATAGCGAAGGTCAAGTTTACATTGAATAATTACATATATTGATTAAGGCTAAGAATTAAATTTCTTGGTCTTTTTTTATACCTAAAATTAATAATTTGGAGCGTGATTACAAATGAAAGTATATGTTGTTACGAAAAATTGGGAATGTGAATGTGGCTCTCCACAAGCTGTATTTGGTAATAATAAAAAAGCCGAAGCGTATAAGAAAACAGAAGAATTAGATAATCCACAGGAGTACTGTAAAGATGGTTGTGTGTGGCTTAATATAGATGAATTTGAAGTACAGTAATATAAAAATAATTGGAGCGTGATTATATGATTATAGATATTGATAAACAAAACAAAACTGCAATGAAATGGATTTTAAACTATTACGAATTTAAACAAGCGTATGCTGAACGATCAGCCCAATTTAGCACTCTAGGAGCGACAAATTATGACGGTATGCCACATGGAACGAGCGTTGGAAATCCGTGTGCGAATAAAACTATGACATTACTAGACTTAGAAGAATCTCGTAAATGGATTATGGTTATTGAGAAAGCAGAGCAAACATTATCAGAGAAAAGTAGAAAATATCTTGAAATCAGAAGGGATGCTGCAAGTCAAATTAGCAACGGCAAAACAATGGGCAGACCGGGTTGGGTTGATTATACCCAAGTTAAGTATGTTGAGTGGTTTAAATATCGTTATGGCAGAGAAATTGATGCACCGACCAAAGGCACAATGACCGAGTGGATGCGTAAAATAATGGACGTTACGATCAGAATTGCAATTAAAGATGGTGCGCTATAAAAAAATACTTTAGCACTGTGCCAAAGTAGGCGAAAAACAGGATATAATAGGATTATCGAAAGTGTGTCAAACAGGACACGCTATTTTTATATATAAAATTATAAGTTTTGGGCGTTGTACTGAACAACGTCTATTTTTTATGTCGTTTTATAGGTGGTGGTTTTGTGGCGTTAACTAAAGAGCAGGAAATTGAATACTTGTTGCTTTTAGAAGCAGAAGCGAAGAAAAAAGAGATTGATAAGAACTTTAAGCCACAACAGGGACCACAAACAGCATTTCTAAATAGTCAAGCTGATATTACAATATTCGGGGGAGCAGCCGGAGGTGGTAAAACCTATGCGTTGCTTTTACGTAGTATGCTTAATATTAACGTAAAGGGTTTTACTGCCACTATATTCCGTAGAAATTCAACTCAGATAATGAACGAAGGCGGATTATGGTCAGATGCTTTAAAATTAATGCCGTTAAAAGGTGCTATTCCTGTAGTTAGCCCAAAGCCAACGATGAAATTTCCTAGTGGAGCACGAATAACTTTCCAACATCTTCAACTGGATAATACTGTATATGATTTTCAAGGTGCCGCTATTGCACTTATAGCATTTGATGAAATGACGCATTTCACCAAGGCTCAGATAATGTATATGCTTTCGAGAAATCGTAGCGTATGCGGCGTAGTTCCGAAAGTAATTGGCACGTGCAATCCAGACCCTAACAGCTTTGTAGCTGAATTAATTGAGTGGTATATTGACGATGATGGTTTTCCTGTAAAAGAAAAAAGTGGGATTTTGCGCTACTTTTTAGTTATTGATGATGAATTTAAATGGGGAGATAGCCGTGAAGAATTATCTATTAAATATAATACAGACCCTAAACTTATAAAATCGTTTACGTTTATTGCTAGTTCGATATTTGATAATAAAATACTATTAGAGCAAAATCCTGAGTATTTAGCTAACTTGAATGCACTAAATACAGTAGAAAAAGGACGATTGCTGTATGGAAATTGGCGTGTAAAAGAAAGTGCAGGGATGTATCTTCCTAAAGCCAAGATTGAAATAGTTAACCAGATACCCGGTAAAATAAGAAAATTTTGCAGAGCATACGATTTAGCCGCTACAATCCCCACACCAAGTCGACCATCACCAGATGCAACAGCAGGCCCATTAATGGGTAAATTAGATGATGGTAGATATATAATACTAGATTTATTACATGGAAGATGGACTTCGAATGACGTAAAAAAGAAAGTCCTTGAAACCGCTAAGTTTGATAAGAATAAATTCAATAGAGTTATAAATTTCATACCTCAAGATCCAGGCGCTGCTGGTAAGAGCGTCCGCGACGACTTCATTAAGCTCTTGTCTGGGTATATTGTCCGTTCAAGAAGAATGACGGGAGATAAGGTTACAAGATGTTTACCACTAAGTAGCCAGTGGCAGGCTGGCAATATATTAATGCTTGCTGGTGACTGGAACGAAATATTGTTAAATGAATGTGATTCATTCCCAGAAGGGAAACATGATGATATAGTCGATGGTCTTAGTGACTGCTTTGAAGAATTGCAAACAGGCAAGAGCTGGTCAGGATTAATTAGTTAGACACTTAAACGGTGTCTATTTTTCATTGGCAACAAAGGCAGGTGATAATTTGAAACGATACAAACAAAAGATGAAAACAGACTCAATTCAACAACCAAAATCAACACCAAATAGAATAAGGCAAGACGGATTCGCGAATTCAGTTATTGGGCATCAAACAAAGCATGACCCATATTCTAATTTTCTTTTTATGCCATCTATGCGTATGAATGACCATATGTTACAGAATATTTTCATAGATTGTTCCTTGGCTAATAGAACAATATCATTACCGGCAGATGAAGCGGTAAAAAATTGGGTGAAAATTCCGCAAGATAAAAACGATAATGCTTTAAGTATGCTTGAAGATTTAAATGCAGAAATACACTTTGCTGATGCTGTTAGATGGTCAAGACTATTTGGTGGTAGTGGAATATTAATGCTTGTAAATGATGGTCGTATGCTTGATGAACCAATAGATGAAACTAATATAAGTAATATTGAGGAACTTCGAGTTTTTGATAAGACACAAATTTGGTGGAACGATGCTGTATTATATGAAGACCCTAGCAATGTAAAGTACGGAAAACCACAATATTATCAAATAAACCCTATGGATGGATTGCCGTTTATGGTGCATGAAAGCAGGTTATTACTATTTACTGGCGACCCTGTACCGGATTATTGGCGATTATCCAATAACGGTTGGGGTAAAAGTTCATTGCAAGGGCTTATCGAAGAATTAACTAATAACCAACACAGTATGAAGCTTGCAATCACAGTAATGGAGCGCAAAGGACAAGCCATTCTTAAACTATCGGGACTTACAGATGTTCTTGACCTTGGCGAAGACGGGGATAAAGCAGTAAAAACAAGACTGGACTTAATAGATATGGCAAGATCAATACTTAATACTATAGCCATTGATGCTGATGATGAGTTCAAAATTGAAAACTTGTCTATCTCTGGTATGGCTGACTTAATAGATCGTTTTGGCTTTGCATATAGCGCAGTAAGCAATATACCGTTTGTAATTTTATTTGGACATAATCCAAAAGGTTCAGGGCTTGCACAGTCCGGCGGTACTGATTTAGAAAACTGGTATAACTATGTTAGCCAAATTCAAAAACGCCATATAAAAAATCCATTATCAAGACTTATTCGCCTTTGTATGCTTGCTAAAAACGGCTTATTTAAAGGTAAACCTATTGAAAATTGGACACTTAAATTTAATCCATTATGGAGCCCTAGTGATAAAGAAGTTGCAGAAGCAAACCAATTAGATGCAGATGCTAATTTCAAAAACGCACAAGCTGATTCATTGATGATTACAAACAAAGTTGTCAGCGTAGCAGAGTGCCAACGTAAGGCTGGTTATACACCAGACGAGATAGTTGGTATTAATAAAGAAATTTCAGAGCAACCAGAGCCAACTATAAACAAACCAGATAACAATATTCCTAGCGAAACGGTGATAACTTGACCACCGTTGAGTTAACTTCTTGTACTATCCCGATATTGTTATTATTTATCTGGTTGTTATTCTTAGAAAAAGTTTTAGGAAAACGTTAGCCTAGTACCATTTTGTTAACTTCAACAATATGGTCGACTAGGTATTTTTTATGCCCTGTTAGGAGGGAGGTGATAAATTGCAAAGATTTGATACAGTAGAAATTAAAGCAGTAAAAACAGCCGAAGGATTTATTGAGGATTCACCAATTATAGGGCGTGTTGGAATACTTAAATATACGAATGCAGACGGTAGTGTAAGAAATGAATTTAGACCACCAGAAGAAGCATTTAAACCAGAATCACTTGCTACTATAAGGGGGAAACCCGTTACTGTTGGTCATCCTGGTTTAGTTAGTGCTAAAAACGTAACTAAAGTAAAACCGATTGGCACGGTATTAACCGAAGGTAAACAAGATGGCGATAACATCCGCGCTGATGTGGTGATATATAATCTTGATACCAAAGGCAGGGAATTGTCATGCGGTTATAATGTTGACCTTGACGAAACCCCGGGTATATATAACGGTATGCCTTATGATGCTGTACAAAGAAATATACGATACAACCATCTTGCTGTAGTACCGCGCGGTCGTGCTGGTGATATGGCAAGGCTAAATATGGATGGTGAACAATCAATAGAAGATACAAAACAAGACGAGGGGGAACCAAGAAAGATGGCAAAATTAAAACTAAAAAATGGAATTGATTACGAAGTACCTGCCGAAGTTGCGGCGGAATTCGATTCTATGTCTAAAGATGCAAAATGTAATACAGACAAAATTACAAAAATGGAATCTGCCGCAGTAGAAAAAGATGCCGAAAATGCGAAAAAAATGGATGCTTTAGAGGCTGAACGAGACGGATTGAAAGACGAAAAAGCAAAGTTTGACGAACAATTAAAAGCGAAAGACAAAGAACACGCCGACAGCATAGATAAGCTGGTAAAAGGACGTGTTTCTTTATTATCTGTAGCTTCTACTCACAAGGTAGAAAAAGCAGATGAAATGACAGATAAGGATATTAAACTTGCTGTAATTAAAGTGGTTCGCGGTGATTCCGCTGATCTTACCGAAAAATCAGATGCTTATATCGATGCAGCTTTTGACTTCTGCAAAGAAGATACTATCCGTAATGATTCTATGGCAGAACAAAGAAAAACGGTAAATAATAAAAAAACTAAAGAAAATCGTCAAGATGAAAAAGAAATGACATCACAAGAACGCAGGGATGCAATGGCTGAACGTCTTAAAAATGCTTACAAGGAGGAAACGAAATAATGCAATTATCTTATGGAATGAACATGAATCCTGCAATTGCAGGTACACTGTACGATATTTCACCACGTACTATTGATTCTTATGTTGCAGAGGGAACTATTGGACTTGGATTTGGTCTTATTGTTGGAACAGACCCACAAGTACAAGCTAAAGTACCAGCGGCTACATTTTCTACCGGATTTAAAGGAATTGCTTTAAACCAAGCTAAAGAACAGGCGGCAGATGGAACTGTAACTTATGTAACGAAAGATACTGTTCCTGTACTTCGCAAGGGTCGTGCTTGGGTTCCTTTTATTAGCGGACAGGCAATAACTGCTGAAACTGCTGCTTATTTAGTATTTTCCGGTGCTGATGCTGGTAAATGGACTAATGCAGCTGGTGCAAGTACAACAGCGGTTGCCGTAACTGATGCAAAATTTATCACTTCAAATACATCTACAACTGGCGGCATTGTTGCTGTTGAGTTATCATAAGGAGGAATCGTATAAATGCCCGAAGAATTAAGATATGACGAAAAAGATTATAACGCAATTATTTCGACTGGTCGCTTTGATGCGAATGAGTCGATTTTTTTTGCACGTGAACTAGAAAAAATTAAAGCTAAATCCTATGATGTTTTGTATCCGGAATTTACAGCAATTCAAATTATTCCTGTTTCTACAGATGCTGGTGCTGGTGCTGAAACAATAACGTATTATCAATATGATGTAGTGGGGTTCGCTGATATTATCAGTAATTATGCTACAGACTTACCACGTGTTGATTTAGTAGGAAAACCATTTTCTAGCAAGGTTAAATCAATTGGTACAAGTTATGGTTATTCTATCCAAGACATTCGTGCTGCTCAAATGGCAGGCAAACCACTTGAACAACGTAAAGCCAATGCTGCACGTAGAGCCAACGACCAAAAAGTAAATAACATTGCTTATTCTGGCGATGCCGCAAATGGATTAAATGGATTGTTTACGCATCCTAATATTACTAGTTATACATTACCTACCGATGGCACACTAAATGGTGTAACTGCCGGAACTGCTGCTGCTGCAAAATTTATTAATAAAACTCCTGATCAAGTTTTACGTGATTTAACTGGCATGGTTAATACTGTAATAACTATTACTAAGAAAGTTGAACGTCCAGATACATTAGTTTTACCACATAATGTACACGGTGATATTTCAAGTCGCGCACGTACCACTGGAACAGATACGACTATTCTTGAATTTTTCCTTAAAACTAATCCATACATTAAAAACGTTGAAGTCGTACCAGAAGCACAAGGAGCTGGAACTGGTGGCGTTGATTTGTGTTTGGTTTATAAAAAAGACCCAGATAAATTAACTCTTGAAATTCCGCAACCATTCGAACAATTCCCTCCACAACCAGAAGGATTAGAGTTTGTTACTGCTTGTCATTCTCGTTGCGGCGGTGTAATTATCTATTATCCACTTTCTATCTGCAAATCAGAAGGGTGCTAATAAAAACAATGGCTTGTCTTAACCAGCAAGCCATTTTCTATTTTAATTTGAAAGGATTGATATAATGGCTAAATTTGAAAATAAAACTGAGCGAGTTTTAGCTTTTGGAGAAAAATTCAGCATTCCCGGAGCTGAACCGATTGAATTAACTGATGCAGAGATTAAAATATATTCAGTTGATGCATTGGTTGAGGCAAAACGCTTATCTAAAATCATAGAAGAAGTAGTTGTTGATAAAATTGACGTTGATAATATGACCGTTGTACAGCTTAAAGAATATGCCACAACTAATGGTATTGATATTGGAGATGCAACCAAAAAAGAAGATATTCTTGCAGTGATTAAAACAGCCGAAGCTACTAAATAAGGCGGTTAATTATGATAACTGAAAACGATAAAGTTGAATTAAAAGCGGTAATATCTACGGTTGGAACAGATAATTTTGATATTTCAATTACCGAAATTCTTGTTGATACTAAGTGGCAAAAGCTTAAAGTAGCAAAACCATTAAATATTTTACTTGCCGATTATGATACAACCGTACTAACAGATGAAGAAAAAGCACTAGCTAAGACAGTAATTGCAAAAGTTCTTTCAAGCCTTACTGGTGACGATCTTGTCACCGCTACTTCATTAAACTCTAAATTGTAGGCGGTGATGATATGACAGAATCAGAAGCATTAATCGCCATAAAAACAGAATGCAAAATTTTATCTGATGCGTTAACTGATACTGAATTATTATATTTTTTAAATAAAAACAGTAAAAGCGTTGGTAGCGCATTGGAAAACGATAAGTTGTACAACATGAACCGTGCTATTTATGAAGCATTATCAAGTGCTATAACCGCGCTGCCTAAAACTTTTAGTCGTGGTGGTGTGTCTAGCACGTTAGCTGATTTAACCGATACGATTAAAGATTATAAAGCAAAAGCTAGAATCGGCAATAGTGATTTCCCCGGTGTTGGGATTGGGGTGATTATTCGTGATATTTCCAATTAATTTTTCAGAAGAACGAGACTTGATACTGCAAAAAGTAGTTAATCGCGCATGGGTTGATGTTGATACGATAAAAGGTGAATTGTTACCTTTAAAAAAATCTTCAAGCACTAACTCTGACGGTATAGGTTTGCCGTATAAAAATTCAGCACAGTTATTTACTAAGCGCACTCTTGGTTTTAATATGCGGATTGTTGACGGTACAAGCAAATACTTAATATCTGACCCTCAAAATTGGGGTACACATTGGCAAGCATTTCTTGCGTTAGTATTAATGGATGATTCGGTAAAAGTAACCAGAAAACAAAGCGGTGGTAAGTCTCCAAGTGGTGCTAATTTACCAGCTATTGATAAAGCAATCGTTGATTCTTTGCCTTGCTATTTAATCCCAGACAAAGGGAATATAGTTGTCGTTACTTCTGGTCAAACATCAATAACTTACATGAAAATGTATTGTGATATGACGGATATTAAACAGAATGATATTATTGATGACTTGAACAGCGAAGTTAAATACAAGGTGATTAATGTTAAGCAATTAACACAAGTTGCTTATACTTATTGCTACTTACAAGGCGGTGTTATCTGATGTCAGCTAAAGTCGAAGGACTTTCAAACGTCCTGCAAAACATCCGCAACATAACCCCAATTGAAGCCGCTAAAATGAATGCTAAGTTATCAATCGCTGGCAATGTATTAGAATCTGGCGTAAAGGAACATGCTTCACTTACCGACCATACGCTCAAAGATTTAGCTGATATGGGGCATCCATATTCTAAAAGATATGGTGTTGATTCGGGACCGCATTCAGATGACATTGTTCACCGCCAATCTGGTTTACTTTTTGACAATATCGAAAAGCATGAAAACTTAAATATGATTCATTCCACTGTAGAGGTCGGAGTAGATGAAAGCAAAGTACCATACATTGGTGATTTGATTGCAGGAAATGGTAGACAACGCCCTAGAAATTTCTTAGGTGGCGCATACAAAGATAAAGTTGACGAAGTTATTGCCATTACGCAGGGCAGGTGATTAATATTCCTATAAAAGCATACGACCCCATAATCGAAATATTAAGAAACCACTTACTATCAAATAGTGAGCTGGCTTCTTTTGTTACTTATACAGATAGTGATGGTAATCCAGATCAAGCTATTTACCCATCATATATGGATGAGGTAGAAAATCCGGTTTATCCGTCAATTACAATTTGTATGGATAATGGTAAAACATTAAAAAACCGCACTGGCTATGAGGAAAAATGGTACTACATACATGGATGGTCAAAAAATAGTCCTGACGAAGTTGCATATTTAAAAAACTTAGTTATTGATATATTGGATTACGACCCAATACGAGGTAATAAAGTACCAGAATTTGCAATGATTCGCAATGTATCGCCCACTAAATGCCCTCTATATGACGGTACGGTAAGAACACACTATATGATAACATCTTGGTTAATACACGCCAAGAAATCACTTATAAACACTTAATTAGCTCGAATTCGAGAAAATTAGGTGTTTTTTTTATTTCCAAAAATAAAGGAGGAATTAATTTGTATGAATTTGGTATAGGTTCAATGTTTGCAGTTCAAAATGATGGGACAAGCATTGAATTTGGAACATTACAAAATAGTACGTTTGGGTTTAGTTTTGATAAAAAGGAACTCTACGGACGTAAACAAATGCCTGTACATGTAGCACGTGGCAAAGGTAAGGCAGAAGGTAAAGCGGAATGGGCTGATATTAAAGCGTCTTCTGTTAATTTAATTTTAAATGGTACTGAAACTACTGGACAACGTATCGTTGCCGAACCGATTAATGCGGTAGTGCCAGATAGTTCACCATATACCGTTACAATTGGGACTATTCCTAATAGCGGTACTTTTAATGCATTACGTGTTGTATATGATGTAAGTGGCGATACTAAAAAGCCTATGACCTTAGTAACTGGAACTCCTTTAACTGGTCAATATGCTTTTGCAACTGTAGCGGCTGTAGCAGGAGCTAGAACGTATACTGTAACAACTAATTTTGTTGCTGACGATACCATTGCGGTTGGCGGTGTAACTTTAACAGCTAAAACAAGTGGCGCAACTGGATTACAGTTTAATATTGGTGCAACAATCGCCGATTCAGTTACTAACATCCAAACGATATTAGATGCAAATTCAACGGTAAACGCCATTTATACAGTAACTAAGCTTAGCGATACTTTTACGTTAACGGAAACAGTAGCAGGTGTAGGCAATACCCCAAGTACGGCTATTGTCGTAGGTACTGGTGTTGTATCTAGTGGCACAGCAACTACTAGCACTGCATCAACTAAGACTTTGACTTTTGCAGTGGCTGATATTAATAAAAAAGTACAATATCAGTATGATTATAACGTAACCACTGGTAAAACAATCACACTTACTAATAATATGATGGGTACTGCACCAACTTTCGAAGTTGAACTTTATACAGTACTTGACGGTCATAATATTACGCTTGTGTTGAATAAATGTACGACCGACAAATTAGACCTAAACTTCAAAAACGAAGATTATTTAATCCCATCGTTTAGCTTTAGTGCTATGTCTGATAGTTCCGACGTTATAGGAATGCTTTATCTCGACGAATGACAACAATACACTATTTAGTTAAATAAACTCTAAGCCCTGCCTTAATTGGTGGGGCTTTATTAATTTGAAAATAAGGGAGATTTTACACATGGAAACTCTTAAATATAAAGGGCAAGAAGTAGAATTTGGCGATAAAAAATATGTAATGCCAGACTTACCATATGTAGCATATGAAGAATTTGATGCATTTGAAAAAATTGCAAAGACAGTAATGTCCGTGGCTGAAATGGAAAGCGCTCCATTTTTAAAACCACTTAAAAAAGAAGTGTTTGCGAATATAAGAGAATTGTTGTACTTAGCAATTCGCCGTAACTATCCAGAATTAACCGAAGAAGAATTTAAAGATCAAATTAATCCCGGTAATGGACTTGCCGCTTTTAAGAAACTTGTTGACCGAGAAATAGAAATCCAAGGAATTATTAAACAGGTGACTGAAAAAAACGAGGAAACGCAGACGGAACAAGCAGACAAGAAGAAGAACCAGACCATCCAGAAATAAAAAAAATAAAACTTTTTGCTGAACTATCTGCGAACTTTGGATATACAAGAGATTACGTTAAATGGGAAATGTCTATCGTTGATGTTTATGGTTGTATTGACTATTTAGCCGACAATCCTCCTGCTGGTAAAATGCTAAAGCTATTCATGGAAGCACTTGGCAGTAGTGACGAAAAAAAATCTGTTAAGCAAACGAAAAAACCAACATTTAAAACCGAAGAAGAACGGCTGATGTGGGAAAAGAAACAACTTCGCAATTTAGTTTCTGACTTTGGTTGCGATTTAAGCAATCTTCCTAAGAAGCCAAAAAGAAAGATGGCTGACCTTTCTAAATTAGCTAAGAAAGGAGGTATATAATGGCTGATAATACAAACCTTGGCGAATATCGTGTAGTCGTCTCGGCTGATTTTGCGGGTTTAATTTCATCAATAAATAGTATTACGAATTCAGTCCAACAATCTGCTGACAAAATAGCCGCAACTATGAATACTATGACCGAAACGTCTACAAAAGGCTATAGCGGTATTGTTGCTAGTATGAAATCAATGGTTGACCAATCAAACCAATTGGCTGCTGTAAGTAATGCTACGAGCAATACAGGCAAATCTGCTGACGAAGCAAAAGAAAAGTATAAGTCATTACAAGCACAAGTAACGTTAGCTGCAAAAGAAGCAGATAAAGCTTGGCAGGGTGGCACTGGATTTACAGAAGCTAAAGGTAATTTTAACGATGCATTAAATTCTCTTGTTTCTTTTAAAAAGGAGCTAGGAACTCTTTCTGTAGGTTCGGAAAAAGGAATTTATTCTGGTTTAGCACGTGGAGTAGATGAAGGTAGCGCATCATTTAAGGTATTGACCGATAGAATTAAAGAACTAAATGCAGAACAACAACGGTTTAAAGAATCGACAACAATACCGAAAGTATCTAATGCGCCAACCACTGTTAGTGATGTTTCACCAGATCGTGAAAGAGCATTACAGGAAGAACAAAAGTTACGCCGTGCTATAGATCAACAACAACTTAAATCATATAACGACTATATTTCCGCAGAACAAAAATTACAAAATTCTATGACAGAACGAGAACGTTCGACAGAATTAGCCAACACAAAAGCGTATGAAGCAAATGCGGTTCAACGTGAGAAAGCTTTACAGCAAGAGCAAAAAATCCGCATGGCTATTGACAATATGCAACAAAAAAGCTATGCGAAATATCTTACTGACGAGCAAAAACTACAGTCGTTAATGACAAACCGTGAACGTGTTACTGAACTGTCTCAATCTAAACAATATGAAAGTTATGTTGCAACTAAAACCAAACAATTTCAACAGGAACAAGCTGAAATTCAGCGGCTTAATACATCATATGATAATCTTTATCGCCGTGTAGCTAGTTATGTTGATACTAATACAAAACTTTCAGCACAATCATTCACAAAAATGAAGTCCGATATGGATACGGTTACTGCTCAAATGGGAGCAAAAGGGGCAACACCTACTAAGGCAAGCCCGCTTTCTGGATTTTCTAATTATGGTGAATATGTTGCTGGTTTTGAAAACATTGATAAGTCAATTAAAAAAGCTAGTAATAGCGCACAATCATTTACTAATATTCTAGAAAAAATGAAAAGCCATGTATCGTGGATGGCAACCGCTGGACTTGTTGGTGCTGCTATTGCTATTCCAATGGAATCAGTAAGAGTTATAGCCGATATTGAACAGCAAATGGCTGGTATGATACAAACTTTACCCCAACTACATAATAATCAATCTGCTGTAAATGATGTTTCTAGGCAATTTATTGGCATAGCACAGCAATATGGTATGGAAGTAGATAAGATTATTGAAGCTGGAAAATTATGGTCGAGAGGATACAAAGAAATCGGAGATGTAATGTCTCTTACTGGATTATCTGCAAAATTGGCGATCGCTGATATGATGGATGTAACACTAGCAAACAGAGCTGTAGAATCAATTATCAATTCATACGGCAAGCAATCTGATGCAGTTAGTTTCGCTACTCATACCGTTGATTCATTTACCAACGTTGCACATAATGCACAATCAAGCGCAACCGATTTAGCCGAAGCATTAATGCGTAGTGGTGCTGCTGCTCATGTTGTCGGTGTATCTTTTGATACTACTACAGCTTTAGCAAGTACAATGATTAAGACTACAGGGCAAAGTGGTTCTATTGTTGGTAATGCTTTAAAATCTATTTTTTCTAGCATTCATTCTGATAAATCAATTCAAGATTTACAAAACCTTGGGATAGCTGTATATGACTTTGATAAAAGCGGTACTGCTCATTTTAGGGATGTTTCGAGCGTTATCACTGATTTAATGCTAACCGTACATGAGACAAGCCAAGATATGCAACAAGATTTAGAACATATAGCTGGCGGTAGACCTAAACTTGCCGCCTAGTACAGCGATGTACTACAAGAACAGGGTTTTATAACGGTTAAAAGCCTGAGGAGGTCAAGACCGTGGGAAATTATTATGCAAAATCAACCTTAAATATGATATAATATTGATATAGGCTAGACCGACGGGTCGAAAAGAGGTGCTCTCACCTCCTGCCTATATTATTATTGAGAGTATCATTGGAGAGGATGATAAATATGGCACAAAAGATTTGTCCTACTTGTGGAGTTGTCTTTGAAAGAAAGTACAATAGACAAGTATACTGTTCTATTGATTGCAAACCTAAAAAACGTTTAATTATTGGAGATAAAAAATGTTTAGTTTGCGGTAAAGAATTTGAAATAGCTTCTTCTAATCCAGATAAAAAGTTTTGTGGATTAGAATGCCGAAGAAATGGCAGACCATATAAAAAGACTTGCATTATATGTGAGAAAGTTTTTATGGCTAATAATTCTTTAGCGCAGTATTGTTCAAAGGATTGCAGTCGTTATAATCCAAAAGATATTAAGTTCTGTAAATATTGCGGTAATAAATTTTATAACCGGAAAGATAAGGATACTGAATATTGCAGTTTGGATTGTAGGAATCACGATGCAACAGTAGAAACAGAAATAGGGCATTGCCAATATTGTGGTAAAGAAATGAAAATTTATCCCCATCACAAAACACATCATAGAGGTAAATACTGTAGTGTAAAATGCCAAATTATTGGCGGTTCAAGCAATACTGATATTGAATTAATGGTTAAAGAATGGCTAGACCTTCATAATGTTAAATATATTTTTCAATATAATTTTGGTAAATATTATCCAGACTTTTATATTGTTGATGCAAATATATTCCTTGAGGTACAAGGAGATTATTGGCACGGTAATCCAGAAATATATAAACTAGAAGATTTAAATAGCCAACAGATTGACCACATGAACCGAGATAAAAGAAAGTTTGGATACTACAAAAAATACCGAATGAAGTTTTACGAATTATGGGGGAAAGATATAAAGAATGATTTAAATTCTTTAATGACTACAATTAAAGAACTTGCATAATAAACCCCGAGAGACTGACATAACCCCCTCTCACGTAGAGGAAGATACAGTCCGAACTATCGCATAACCTAATAATAAACGATAGAGCACGGCAGAAATGACCGTGCCTTTTCTATGCCCAAAAACATAGAAAAAGTAACAATATGAAGTTCCAATGGGGTCGTGCCGCTGCCATGTTCGGTTCATATGCTGACTTTATTAAATCATACAATCTATCTATTAATTCTGGCGGTATGGCTGAGACACAAGTCGCAGCACAACTTGATACAATCAACCGTAAAATAGAACAAGTTAAGGCTAGCATGGAAGGTCTTTTAGTCAATACAGGCAATTCTGGTTTAGCTACAGGTATTAAAGGAATGCTTGATGTTATAAACGACTTCTTGAAAGGGTTACAAAAAATACCTGCTAGTGCTTATCAGATTGCAGGAGTTACCGCGATTGCTGGCACAGGTTTCTTAGTTTTATCTAAAACATTATCTTTTTTAAATGCTGGATTGATTGGATTAAGCACAGCATTAAAAACCACCGCAGTAGTCGAAACCGAAGGAACAGTTGCTAGTGGTGTAAAAAGCGCAGCTTTAGGCGTAGAAACAGTAGCTACTAATGCAGCCACTACAGCTACTGGTAGATTAGGTATAGCTGCAACCGTTGCAACAGGCGGATTAAACTTAATAATAGGTGCTTTAATTGCCGCCGCTGCTGGTGGTGCTGTATACGCTACAGCATTAGGTTCGTCTGATACTGCAGCAGAAAATACTATACAAAAGAATAACGATTTAATTGCCGCTAAAAAACAAGAAATTGAAATGAACCAAAAGCAAGTTGAATTCATTGGTACTCTTGGACAATCATATATTAAGCTTCAACAAAATTTAAAAGATGTCGGTAACGATGAATCTAAAGCGACTCAAATCAAAAAAGATTTAGGCGCAACGGAAGATGAGCTCGCAAAAATTGTAGGACAAGATGGGCTTGAAAGGATTACAACATCTGACAATATCCAAGAATCTATTAAATTAGAACAAGAAGCTCATAGTAAAAAAAGTTCTTCAATTCAAGGGGAAATAAAAGATCTTATAAATCAACAAGTACAATATACTAACAACCAAATTCAATTAACACAAGATAGAATAGATGCTTTAAAATCAGAAACATCCGCATGGGGTTTATTAGCGCAAGCACAACAATTAGCTATGAATACATACGCTGGTTTTGTACAAGGCGAGATTGATTTTAATAATGCTGCATCAAATATTGTCGGTAAAGATAACTATCAAGCGTTGGTCGGAAAAGCTAGCGATAACGAAGCATTACAAGCGGAGTTAGATAGATTAGCTAAATGGAAACCTTCTTCCGTAACAGAGGAAATAGATGCTTTAACGCAAAAAATGACTGATTTAAAGATGCAAGCTAATAAAACGGAATTATCTGGATATGGTTCTGGAAGCGAAAATAGAATCGGCGGTAACGAAACTACACCATACGAACCTAAAGGCAAAAAAGGTCGCAAAGAAGGTACAGGAGAAACCGCATACCAACAAGCTAAAAAAGCATATGAAGAAGCTGTTGCAGCGGCTAAATACCAATCAGAAGCAGTAGATGGCAAGAAGTTTACTTCAAACGATCAATTATATCTATATAGTTCCATGCTTGGCGATGTTCCTAAAACAGACAATAAAAATCACCAAGAAACGTTAGACTTCCAAAAAGGTCAATATGAGTTGATGACCAAAAAACAAAAGGAACAATTAGATTTACAAAAAGCGCAACTTGAAACAGCTATTGCAGAAGAAAAAATTACTAAACGTGATGCTTTTGATAAAGAAATTGAAATGCTTACTACTATTCGCGATAAAGCACTTCTTAACTCTACAGAACGCGAACAAGCTGAACAAAATCTTTACAAAAAGATCAAAGAGCGTAATGATTACGAAATGTCAATCGCTAAAAAACGAGCCGAAATAAACAAGCAATACATTACTGATATTCAAGCATTGATTGACAAGCAGATTGAGTATAACGAAAAAGTAGGACTTATTAGTAAATCACAGGCAATTGCTTACAAAGTTCAGCAAAATGAGTCTACTTACAGTCAAAAGAGTGCTGAAAATGAAAAAGCTATAGGTGGGATGGTTAACCCTAAAGAGGGCAATGCTGATGATATGATTGCCGCCTATCGTGCTTACATTAATGCAAAAACAGATTTAGATCGTGCTGATACTGAAAAGCAAATAGAAGAATTATCAAAAGATTTTATCAAAACACAAGAATTCTTGGCTAAAGGCGAACAGATACAAGCTGAATACGAAAAGAAAAAGCGGGACTTAAGTCAAGAAACTTTTGAGTATGTTAATCGTTATGAAATTGCGGCATTGACATCTTATAAGTCTGGACTTGAACAATCTCTAAATGGGATATTGAATAAAACAATGTCTTGGGCGCAAGCGATGAAAAATATTTTTAGTAGCATGTGGAAAGGTGTAGCTAGTCAATTTTCTACTGATTTTACGCAAAAGATGACTAAAAACTTAACTCAGCTTGTTTATGGTAAAAAAGATACAAAAGACAACAAGCAAGGTTCTGGCGCAAAAAATAATCAAGTAGCACAAGAAAAAGCAGTACAGAACCAGCTTACTTCCGTTGTTCAACAAGGCGTAACGCAACGAGCATCTTTAAAAACTACTCAAAATGCTACTGAAATTGCAACAGACCAAGTTAAAAACACAACAGAAATTACAGCAAATGCTACTAAAAATGCCGCAGTGACAGCTAGTGACCAAGAAGCAAATGCAAATGCAGTCAAAGGGACTCAATTAGCAATGATGCAAATGCTTGAAATGATGGCGATAATGTGGGCGATATCAGCATTGTTTGGCGGTGGCGGTTCTTCTACTTCTGAAAGTACAAGCTCTGTAAGCCTTGGAAGAAGTCCGAATAGCTACTATCAAACTCCTACCCCTGTATCGCAAATTACCGTTCCTAGTTTTGATATAGGGGCGCAACAATTACCAGAAGATACATTGGCTATGGTTCACAAAAATGAAATGATTTTAACACCAGACCTAGCGGATAATATTCGTAGTCTTGGTAGTGGTAATTCTAGTAGTGGCAATAGTCGTACGCGTACAGGAAATACAACATTTAATGTAAATGCTTCTGCTATTGATGGTCGAGGCATGAAGCATGCCTTAAATAATTCAAGTCGCGATATGGCAACAGTAATAAATAAAGAATATAGAAATTTTAACCGTCCTAATAAATAGGGCGGTTTTCCCTTTTAAGGGGGTTAATTATGAGTGATTTAGTTTTACCAATATTCCGCGGCCTGACATATCCAATAATAAAAACTAATAATTGGAGCACTATTCAGCAAAAAGGAATGACAGGTATTCCAAAGTTTTTACAACTTTATACATATCCATTTTATAGTTTGAAATTACAATTTGAATATTTAGAGGATAGTAACGACCAAAACGATGATATACATTCGTTGATGGGATTTTATAATCGCGTTGGCGGCTCAGGACAAGACTTCTTATTTGCCGATCCGTTATTCGAAGATAATACGGCAACTAATCAAGTTTTTGGCGTGGGGGATGGGCAAAGTACTAGTTTTCGCTTAGCTCGCACTTATGGAGGTTTCACCGAACCTGTTTTTGGCATTACGGCTAAACCAATTATTACGATTGCCGGAGTAGCAACAACTGATTTTACTTGGGATACTACTGCATTAATAACTTTCCCTAGCATTGTCACTTCTGGCGCAGAATTAGCATGGTCTGGTCAATGGTATTATCGTTGCCATTTCAAAAACGATACTAGCGAATTTCAACAAATATTTTATGGCGGTTGGTCACTGGAAGAGTTGGAATTAGAAACGGTGAAGCTATGAAAACAGCATCTACAGCTCTTCAAAATTTATTTACAGAATATATGTTGGGTAAGCGGCGTACTTGGTATATTGCAGAATTGTATATGTTTAAATTAAGTAGCGGACAAACGTTATTATATACAGGGCATGATACAACATTAAGTATTGGCGGTAATATTTACGAACATTGGCCCATTGATCATGGCGATATAACTGAAGAACGAGGAATAAAGGTTTCCGATACAACAATTGATATATATTTTAATCCTTTCGATAAAATTACAGGGCTTGGCGTAACTTGGTATCAAGCATTACAAAGTGGTGCTTTCGATGATTGTACAGTTAGCATTGACCGTTTGTATTCTCCTGACCCTTGGAGTTATATCATGCCTAATATTTCAAGCAACTATGTTTTAAAAGGGCGTTTTGTTGGACGGATGGATACCGATGAATTACGTTTTACTTCCGCAACATTAACGGTAAAATCGGCACTTGAATTATTAAATACGCAATTGCCTAGAAACTTAATGTCACCGTCTTGTTTAAACACATTTGGTGATTTTATGTGTGGCATCAATAAGGAAAATCTTGGCGTAACATTTACCGCACAGGCAGGCAGTTCGAAAACTAGTATTGTTTCTACTTCTACTGGTAGCGGTTATTATACACAAGGAACAATCGTTGGTATTACTGGTGCAAATATAGGCGTTACAAGGACAGTCAAAGTCTTTACTTCCGGTGTTGCTTCTTTGTTTCATCCTTTTAATCTAGCTGTCAGTGTTGGTGATACTTTTAGGATTTATCCCGGATGTAGTAAAACAATTACAGCATGCCAAGGATTTAACAACTTAGCTAGATTTAGAGGAATGCCATTTATCCCAGTTCCAGAAACTTTATTATAGGTGGCGATATTATATGACAGGACAAGAAAAGTTAGAACGTGAAAATTTAATAAAAGAATTGTTAACGTGGGAAAACACGCAATACCATCCAGAAGCTAGAGTAAAACAGGGTGGTTGCGATTGTGGTACATTAATTCTACAGTCATTTGAAAACGTTGGATTAATAGAACATATTGATTTACCTCATTATGCCCAAGATGTGGCATGTCATTGTGCTGTACCTACTTATTTAATGAAGATTAAAGAGTATTGTCGAGAAGTAGAAAGCGAACCGATTAAAGGTGATATTATTGTTTATCACTTTAAAGGAGCTAAAGTACCTCACCATGCGGCTGTGTGTATTGACAATGAGTTTATAATTCACAGTTATACAAGACAAGGTGTGATTCGTTCTAACCGTAGAGGGTACAAACAATATGAAGTTGGAATTTATCGTTTTAATAAATGGGCTGGTGAGTAAATGGGTAGTTTATTTGGCGGTAGTAGTAGTGTAAGTACAACTGCATCTAGGGTGTCAACATTTAATGTAACTGAATCTTCGTATGGAAAGCCAATTAGCCTTTTGTTTGGAACTAACCGTGTTTCTGGCGGAATGCTTGATTGGTCTGATTTTGTCGCAATTGCTCATACTACAACCACTGAATCTGGCGGCAAGGGTGGTGGTGGCGTAACATCATCAAATACAACCTATACTTACACTGTAGCCGTAGATATTTGTTTAGGTGAAGGGCAATGTACTAACGTAGGTAAGATATGGAAAAGCAAAAGTGTAACAACTTTGGGAGCAGAAGGGCTGACATTTTTCAATGGTTCAGTAGGTCAATCTCCTTGGGGGTACATGGTATCCAAACATCCAGAAAAAGCACTAGGGTATTCTGGAATATCTTACGTTGCTGGCGTAGTAGACCTAGGCGATAGTGCTAGTTTAGCTAATTATAATTTTGAAGTATATGGATTATGCCAAGATCAATATGGTACACCATCCAATGAATTGACTTATCAATATGCATACCAACAAGAAATTGAAGTAAGCAACTTTGTTGCTAATATCGCCGTATATGAGTATTCATATCCTAATAGTTATATAGAACTTGACAGCCGATATTATACTATTACACAAAAAAAAGATAGTTATGGTAATAATATTGAAAATGTTTATATTTATAAGTTTAATTTTGACGATAGGGACGATGGGTACGATAGAGAAGATCCATTAGCTATAAAAATCAGTTATAAAGCCGTTTCTAACTCTGTTCAATATACTCCAAGAGATGCAAATCCACGAGATGTAATCTACGAATTAGTAGCTAACCAAGTATTTGGTTGTCAGTTTCCTACTGACTATATTCCTGATTGGTCAGACTATAGTAATTATTGTAAAAATAATTCGCTCCTATTGTCACCTTCCATCACTTCACAAACACAAGCTAGTGATATTATCACTGCAGCTTTAGAAGCTACAAATTCCGATGCTGTATGGTCGCAAGGAAAGCTTAAACTCATACCTTATTACGACAGCTTAAATCCAATATATGACATAATAGACGATAATATTATAGGACAAGAAGACAATACTATTGTTATTACTCGTAGCCGACAAGCAGATGCTTACAATATTCAACCACTTGAATTTTCGGATAGAAACAACGATTATAATACCGATACTGTCTATGCAACCGATCAAGGACATATTGACCAATATGGTATAAGACAAGCTAGCACGAGCTCACATAAAGAAATTACTTCTAAGGCAGTAGCACAAGCAGTAGCACAAAACATTTTACAAAAACAGCTTTATGTTCGTAATCAATATGTGCAAAAATTAGGGCAAGAGTTTGTATTGCTTGACCCTATGGATGCAGTAACAACAGCTTGTAAACTTGCAGGACTTGACGAAACCGCAGTAAGAGTTGTTTCCATTAAAGAATCAAAAGAAGATTACACTTTAGAAATTACTTTCGAAGATAATCCTAGCGGTACTCATTCAGCTCCAACTTATGCTACCCAAGACGCAACAAGAGCAAATGTTGATTATAACGCCGACCCGGGCAATGCAAACGACCCTATTATTTTCGAGCCACCTGCACAAATTGCCAATACAATGACTTTGTGCTTGGCTACCGCTGGAGGTTTTATTTGGGGTGGATGTAGCGTTTGGGCATCTTATGACGACAAAACTTATAAAAGAATTGGGCGAGTAACAGCACCGTCACGTCATGGGGTATTAACCAAAGCGATTAATCAAGGATATTCTAATGATATAGTCAATACTTTGAGTGTGAATTTATCCATTTCTCGTGGCGAATTACTTACATCGTCAGAAGCTGATGCCGAAAGTAATAATACTCTTTGTTGGGTTGATGGTGAAATTATAGGTTATCAAAATGCTACATTAACCGCAACTAATCAATATGATTTAAGTAAGTTGACACGTGGCGTTTACGGTTCAGATATCGAATCACATTTGGCAGGTTCAAGGTTTGTTCGACTTGACGATGCTATATTTAGATATACTTACAAAACAGAGGACATAGGGAAAAAGCTTTATATAAAACTAACTAGTTTCAATGTGTTTAATTCGGCTGAACAGTTACTTTCAGACGTTGAACCTTACACATATACGATAGAAGGTACTGACGCAATAGATGCGCCTAGTTTTACGGTAACACAAGATGGCGAAAATCTTATTGCTAAACTTGATTCTAGTATCAGTAACCAATACTATACTTACGAATTAAGAATCGGTAACACTTGGGGAACTTCTTCGCTCGTTGGAAGGTTCACATCAAATTCATATACGTTTGCAGCTCCATCCGAAGGGACGCTTACTTTTTGGCTGAAAGCAATAGATGGTAAAAATAACTATTCAAAAACGGCAGGTAGAGCAATTGTAAATGTAGTTAATTTGCCAGTAAAAAACATTATCTACGAACGCACCGAAGATATGAGTACATGGGTAACACAGGGGATGTACTTGAATTTAGATAATACGTACTGTTTAAATACAACGGATATTCTTGGCGATTATGACATATTTGCTGATATATTTGAACATCCTTTTTATTTTGTTGCTGGTGCATCAATAACATTCCCAACTATTGATTTAGGTGAAAATATTATTGATGATAGTTGCTACTATATATCGCATGATGGAACATTGAAACTTTTAAGCACTGATACGCTTGGAGATTATGAACTATTCGCTGATATATTTAGCGGTAAACCATATGAATATATGACACCATCTTATGCTAAAGACACTTTTGTTGGCGTAAATGTAGATTATACATACACTGGAAATGCTTATATTGATATTGAATATAGAGTGTCTCTTGATGGGGTTGCTTGGAGTGATTGGATATCTATAAGCAATAAACAATTCTCTGGAAGGTATGTGCAAATTAAATTGTTGCCAACTAGCTCAGATGGAATGGGACAGGTATTTATTACAGGCGCAAGTGTGGGTATTGATGTTCCAGATATTGAAGAAGTTATTGAAAATAAAACTATTGCTGCTGAAATTACTCGATTTACTTACGTTAAGAAATTTACAGAAGTACGCTCAATTGCACCATATACGCAAGATATATCTGGTGTTCAAGCAACTTGTTATATTGTCAATCAAACCAATGAGTATTTCGATATGTGTATATTAGATGCAAACGGTGCAATGATCACAGGTAAATTACAGAAAGCAATAATTAGGGGGTATTAAAGAATGGCAATTACACCACTTACAGACGGAACAAAAAGAAATGTTGCAATTGAAAATTTAAACGCACATAACCATACCGAAGGACTGCAAGAAACAATTACGGCTGGCGGTAATGGGGTTAGATTAGGCATTGGTGATTTTATATCTAGTGGCTTAGATGTTGATTCAATTTCCGGTCTTAATATGACGGTTAATAGTGGTTATGCAAGAATTAACGAAACAACATACCAATTAGCTAGTAATTCTACGATAACATTGCCAGCGAGAAGCACATCATTAGTATGCTTAAATGCAGGCACAACACCAACAGTAACATCAACACTAGCGACAATACCAACATCATATATTGACAATAATACAGTAGCTTTTTGGGTGTTTAATCAAACTACTAGTGGCGCAGTTATTCCTAATAGTGCGGTAGGAATATCAAGTATAGCAGTGGCAAACGACTTAACGCCAAATGGTGGTATTTCTAGTGTTGATGGATGGACTGATTACGCATTAAAGCCAGATGGTAGCACGGGATACTTTGTAAGTAACAATTATACAAATATTCCAATAGGTGCTTCAACACGTCAAATTGATATTGCTTTTCTTGCGGTTACAAACAGTACCACACAAACTCTTTGTAGCATGGGCGGTACTACTTCAACTTATACTACAGTTAGAATAAATCCCAGTAATAACATTGAAATAATTGTAAACTCAACTTTATGTGATACTAAATATACGGTAACTACTGGTAGTTTTTATTTAATATCTATGTTATATAATGGTACAACACTTTATGTATATGTAAACGGAATGCTAGTGTATTCATTGGCTATCACTTGGGCTTCAACAGCATCAAATGTTTACATACATAGAGCATCAATAGGAACAACATATTTTTCCGCAAGTACAATAGATTATGTAGAAATTCGCAATGCTATTCGGACAGCTCAACAAATTGCACAAATATCAAACAAACTTATGTTACCTTGTTTTTACAATAAAAATAGTGCAGTAGCCCCAACAGTTCCTAGTACATTTGCTTCGACTTATCATGAATATTTATTTAGTGAGTCAAGTGGTACAAGCGTTGCGGATAGCAATACGACAAGCCCACTCAATGGCGCAGCTACAGGATCAACGATTGTTGACTCTGAAATAGGTTTGACAAAATCGAGGAAATTTGCAGGAGCAGGAAATATTTCTGTCGGTAATTTTGCTTGTGCTTCAGTATTTAGTTATATTGGAGTAGTTAATATCCCCTCATATGGTACAGCCCAATGCTTGTGGAGTAATCGCCCTAGTGCTAGTGGAGCAGGAAACATGTTATGGGTGAATACTAGTGGATATTTATGTTTATATAATGCTAGTACAAATTATGTATTAACAAGTACCCCTATAACTACAGGAACACCAACTTTTGTAGCTGTAGCAATCAATGGGACTACTGCAAAGGTGTATATAGGTTCACCGCAATCTCCAACAGTTAGTACAATTACAACACTAAATACTACAAGTAATACAGCTTATTTAGGATATGATGCTCCTGGAAATTATTTTACTGGGATACTTGAATACGCTATGTTTGGCAACTTTGAACTAACACAAGCAGAAGTAGCACGATATTACACTGCGCTCATGGCAACAGGACGTAGATCAATTATTGATGATGTGCTACCAACTAATTCCGTTGCACTAGCTTTCGCAAGAACAAATAGCAGTGAAATTATTGAGTATAACGATGCTGATTACTGGACAGGTAGACGCGAAAAAGCTGTAGGCGGTAATCGTGAGAAGTTTTTAGGATGGCAGTCGTTTAGTGGAGCAGTAACTTTAGATTGGGAAAGTGTAAATCCATTCAAGGGAACTAGAAACATTAATTTTGATAGTTATTGGTCACAGGATGCTATAGGTACAAATAAAGGAAAAACAATAGAGTTCTTTAATAATGGCACAACTAGCTATGGATGTTTACAGGACCCTAGCCCGAACACCGTTTTGCGATTAAACGTAATGCCTGGGGGCGCTGGTCGTATGTATGGTGCATATCAAACATCTGGTTACATTGGATGTTATGCAGAAGTCTTGGAGGATGATTAAATGAGTCAATATTACAATACAAACACAAATACATTGCAAACTATGCCACCTTGGGGAAATGGTTGGGTAAATAATGATACTAAACAAACCTACTACGATAATGGTTGGGAATTAAAAGATAATTATTTTACGCCACCACAACCGCCAGACAATACATATACTTGGGATGCAACAACAAAAGCTTATGTACTAGACAAACATTTAGCTAGGATAGCCCTTGATACTGAATACGATGCTTATAACGTTCAAAATATGAAAGCATATATGGGAGCGTTAAAACGTGGAGATACAGCTATGGCTGCTACAATATTAGCCGAAGGGTCAGCTTTAAATACAGAATATTATACAAAGAAAGAGGCGTTAGTATGAGTGATGCTGTTTCATATACTCCAAGATGTGATTTTTGTGGATATCCAAAAGATGCAAACGGAATATGCACAAACCCTACTTGCGGTAAAAGTATAGTTTCGGAAGATACTACAAAAACGGAGGGTTAATATGTACGTATCAAGAACAATCGTATATCTTGCAATACTAATTATCTCAATAGCATTATCGTATCGGATTATCAAACCAGTGGTTAAAAGTTATGTACCTATAGTTATCAATGTGCTTTTTGGTGACATATCAACTGAAATTTATCCAGCGTTAACTAAAGCAGGGATAACAATGAGTGAGTCGCAAAAGAGAGTTTTTGAAGATGAATTAAAACATAATCACAACGCACTTGGCTTTAAAAGGAAGGAATGAATTATGTGACATATGAAAATGCATTACCACTAATTGATAAAGCGATAAGTACGCCAATCACAATTTTAATTTGCCTTTCATTTATTGGATTGGCTATTTATTTTGCAAAAAAATTACCACCTATATTATCAACACAAAACGTACTTATTGCGAACAATACAAAAGCTACAGAATCAATGAGTAAATCAGTAGATATGTTAGGTAATGTCCTGCAAAATATGGTAACTAATTATGCTGTGCATGATGAAGGTCAAAAAGCATTACGAAACGATGTAAATGCAATTCAATCTAATGTATCTGATTTAATTGAGAACTCAGTAACTAAAAATGAATTGCTTAATCTACAAAATAATATGCAGAATCGTTTTGATACCGTGATTACCAATATGCGAAGGTAGTCGCGGTATTTTAATTTAAGAAAATGGAGGAAAATATAGATGTTAATTGTAATTAATCCCGGTCATTGCCCCGGTGAAGATTCTGGCGCAGTTAACCAAAATACAGGCTTACAAGAAGCTGACGTTGTTCTAAATATCGGCAATTTGCTTGCTGGATATCTTGAAAATGTTGACTATGAAACAAAGATCGTACAACTAAATGATTTAAATGAAATCTGTGACGTGGCTAATGGCTGTGGAGCAGATTTATTTATTTCCCTACATTGTAATGGTGCAGAATCAACACAAGCTAACGGCACAGAAACTTGGTACTATGACCAATCAGAAGAAGGGGAAAGCCTAGCGTATTGTATTCAAGAACAAATCATCAATTCATTAGGCACAACTGATAGAGGTATTAAATCAGCAGTACCACACAAAAATGGTTTGTATGTTTTGACTAATACGAATATGACAGGCGTTTTAGTCGAAACTGCATTTATTACAAATGATTCTGATGAACAATTGCTCGCTGACCGTCAAGATGATTTTGCCAGAGCTATTGCAAGAGGAATTACCGATTATATCAAATGAAAGGCAGGTGATTAGATGGACAAATTAGTCTTAGGCTTTGTTGGTGGCGATACAAATATAGATCGTGCAATTAAGTTCTTTTCTGACTCTGAATACTATGACATAACGCATAGTTTTGGAATCTTATTTAATTCCACGCTAGAAAGTACAGGCTGTAAAGAAGAAAGCGACCCTTATGCTGGCGTTTGGTTGCATGACCCCGAAAAGTATATAAACAACTCTCATGCAAGATTTATAGAAATAGAGATACCTAACATGAAAGCATTAGAAAAAGATGCTAGAAAAATGTTAGGTTCTTTTTATTCTATCGGTTCTTGTATTGCCTACTTCTTGAAAAAGATTGCCAATATTGACCTTCCAGACTTCATGCGTACTTGTGATTGCTCAGAGTTGTGGACTCAATTAGTACGATCTGGTGGTAGAACTGTTTTAAGAAAGTATAAGCAGAATCAAGTATCACCGCTAATGCTTTTCAAATGGTCAATGCAAAATGGCGGTAAAGATGTAACACCAAGATATAGAAAGGTGGTGGCTTAATTATGAACTGGCTAAAATCAGCATGGGTAAAAATTCGTGATGCAACGTATAACGCAGGAGCGGCTGCAATTGGAGCTAGTATTGTGAATGCGATAAAAAAGAAGGGGTAATATGCAATACATAACACCTTATATAACACCAGTTTTAAAATGGTTATTGCCATATTTTCTAAAACTAGCTGACAAGTATTTGCCGGAACTTTTAGAAGATATCATAAATAAAATTAAAAATAATAAAAAGAAGGATGATGTTAAAATGTCAGAAGAAAACACAACTACAGCAACAACAGTAACTAGCGAGGTAGCTGCAACGGTAGCACCTGTAGTCATTGATGCGGTCGAAGAAAAGAAAGATGAATTACTTGCAAAATTAAAAGCAGAAATTACAACCACATCTAGCTCATATGTAAAATTTAGGAATACAATGTATATTGCGTTGCTAAATGGTGCAGACGATTATTTAGTTGAAAAGTTAATGGAAAAACTAGCTAAACTATAGTAAAAATCCCCAGCCTATTAATTTAGGTTGGGGATTTTTTTATTTTAGAAGGAATAATCAATGTTTTGCAGAAATAAACTACAATGTTTTAATAATATTAGTACTAAAAGGAGCTGTGTCATATGAGAGTAAATTGTTTTTTATGCAGTAAACCACAAAATGCACCAGAAACCG